>JAEZHG010000079.1 GCA_023436945.1 Pseudomonadota bacterium
GCTGGGCAAGGGTCTCGACGACCTCGGCAGCGTTCTTCGGCAGCTTCACGGCGAACTCGTTGAAGAAACGCGGGGTCAGAACCTCGACGCCATCGATGGCGGCCAGCGCATCGCGGGTGGCCAGAGCCTTCTCGTAGTTCAGCAGGGCCAGTTGGCGCAGACCCGTCTCACCCAGCAGGCTCATGTGGATGGTGAAGGCCAGGGTGCAGAGGCCCGAGTTGGTGCAGATGTTCGACGTCGCCTTGTCGCGGCGGATGTGCTGCTCGCGGGTGGACAGGGTCAGCACGAAGCCACGACGGCCCTCGGCATCGACGGTCTCACCGCAATAGCGGCCCGGAGTCTGGCGCAGCAGCTTCTCGCGGGTGGCGAACAGGCCGACGTAAGGTCCGCCGAAGTTCAGGGCGTTGCCGATCGACTGGCCTTCGGCGGCGACGATGTCAGCACCCATTTCGCCCGGCGATTTCAGCAGGCCCATGGAAACAGCTTCGGTCACCACGACGATCAGCAGGGCACCATTAGCTTGGGCGGCTTCGGCGATCTTGGTGACGTCGGTGGCGGTGCCGAACACGTTAGGCGTCTGAACGACGACGCAAGCCGTATCAGGGCCGATCTGGGCGATGACATCGGCTTCGGCATCTACGGCAGCCGGAAGCACTTGGGTTTCGACGCCCATGGCGTGAACCACGGTCTCGGTCGCGCGGACATAGTGCGGATGCACACCGCCCGAGATCACAGCCTTGTTGCGGCGGGTGACGCGGGTGGCCATCAGCACGCCCTCGGCCATGGCGGTCGAGCCGTCATAGAGCGAGGCGTTGGCGACCGGCATACCCGTCAGGTTCGCAACCTGCGTCTGGAACTCGTACAGGTACTGCAGCGTACCTTGCGCGATTTCCGGCTGGTAGGGCGTGTAGGAGGTCAGGAACTCCGAGCGCTGGATGATGTGGTCAACCGTCGCCGGAACGTGGTGCTTATAGGCACCCGCACCGCAGAAGAACGGAACCGAACCGGCGGTCTTGTTCTTGGCCGCCATGGCCGACAGGGCGCGCTCGACTTCCAGTTCGCCCGCAACACGCGGCAGGTCCACAGGGCCGCTCAGGCGTGCGGCTTCCGGCACGTCTACAAACAGGTCGTCGATCGACTTGGCACCGATCGCGGCCAACATGGCCTCGCGATCGTCGGCAGTCAGAGGGAGGTAACGCATGGTCAGTTCCGATCCGTCCGGCATTCGGCCGGAGTTTGGGGAAGGGTAAAACAAACCCGCTCCGGTAGGACCGAAGCGGGCAGGGCAGTCTTAGAGGGTCGCGAGGAAGGCGTCGTAAGCCGCCTTGTCCATCAGGCCGTCGAGTTCCGAGGCGTCCGACACCTTGATCTTGGCAAACCAGCCTTCGCCTTCCGGCGAGGCATTGACGGTTTCCGGTGCATCGGCCAGCGCGCCGTTGGCTTCAACGACTTCGCCCGAGACCGGAGCGTAAACGTCCGAGGCAGCCTTGACCGATTCAACCACGGCGAAGCTGTCGCCCTTGGTCACGGCCTTGCCGACTTCCGGCGTTTCGACGAACACAACGTCGCCGAGGGCACCAGCTGCGTGGGCCGAAATGCCGACGGTGGCAATGTCGCCGTCAAGCGAGACCCACTCGTGATCCTTGGTGAATTTCATGGCTGATCCCTCTTAAGCCTTGGGTTTGCGGTAATAACGGGTGGGCACGAACGGGCTGGCGACGACCTCGGCAACGGCAGGTTTGCCGCGCACGATGACCTTCAGCTCGGTGCCGATTTCGGTGAAGGCCGGCGGCACAAAGCCGATGGCGATCTTGTTGCCGGTCGAAGGCGAAGGGCCACCCGAGGTGACGACGCCGATGACATTGCCGTCCTTGTCGGCGATCTCGGCACCCTCACGGGCCGGAGCGCCTTCCTTGACGATCAGGTTCACGCGTTTGCGCGACGGGCCTTCGGCCAGTTCCTTCAGGATGCGCTCGGCACCCGGGAAGTCGGCAGCTTCCTTGCGCGACTTGGACAGGACGAACGTCAGGTCCGTCTCGACCGGAGAGGTGGTGGCGTCCATGTCGTGACCGTGCAGCGGCAGGCCCGCTTCAAGGCGAAGGCTGTCACGCGCACCAAGGCCGATCGGCTTCACGCGCTCGTCACTCAGGATCAGGTTCCAGATGCGCTCTGCGTCGGCAGCAGGCACGGAAATCTCGAAGCCGTCCTCGCCCGTATAGCCCGAACGCGAGATGTAGCAGTTCACGCCAAAGACGTTCAGCCAGCAGATGTCCATGAAGGCCAGTTCGGCCAGCGCAGGCTCGAAGTTCGCCATGACCTCGGCGGCTTCTGGACCCTGAATGGCCAGAAGGGCGCGGTCCGACAGGATTTCCAGCTTGGCATCGCCCGCCAGATTGGCTTGCAGATAGGCGAAATCGGCGTCTTTGTTGCCGGCGTTCACCACCAGATACAGACCGTTGTGGTCGGGCTTGCCCGCCATCAGGTCGTCCATGATGCCGCCCTCGGCATTCAGCAGGTGGGTGTATTTCTGCTTGTGATCCTTGAGGATCTTGTAGTCGCCCGGAACGAAACGCTCGAACTGTTCGATGGCATCCTTGCCGGTGATCTTGGCCTGACCCATGTGCGAGACGTCGAACAGGCCAGCGTGCTCGCGGGTCCATTTGTGCTCGGCCAGCACGCCCTCGTACTGGACCGGCATGTCATAGCCGCCAAAGCCGACCATGCGCGCGCCGAGTGCACGGTGCGCTGCATTGAGCGGGGTGGTTTTCAGGATATCGTCGCTCATGGGGCGCACTCCGGAGTCGCGTTCTCAAGGCAAAAGCTTGCCGTACGCGCCCCCGCTGTCCCTGATGCCTGAGAGATTTCAGTCGCTACGAGGGGACGTACGACCTTGCTCCTTCGGCGCGCTGTCGGGGCCTCCACCCCTTGGCGACTTTCCAGCGTTTTATTCCTCGCGCGGTCCTTTTGCCTGAGCGTTTCCGGGGCGGTTGCGCCTTCGGCTTCGGGTAGGATGGCCCCATCCCTCCGATCTCTCCCGCGAGAGTTGCTGACCTAAGCCATCGACTCTGGTCGCAAGTCAAGTCGAAGTGTGGCGTAATCTTGCCGCCGGATATGTTTGGTCTGTGCACTAAAACTGTCTTGGTACGGGACTATATGGGCGGTGACCAAACGTCGCCGCGTGCCACGGCGAGGCGTTTTCACATTGCGTCTTCGAGAGGGTGGGGCCATGAACACCCGCATCGGAATCGCCGTTCTGGAATGGATGAAATGACTGACACCCGCACCGATCTTTCCGCCCATCTCGCCGCCGCAAACCTGACGGATGGCTTGGCGGAACTGCTGGAGCGCATCGCCGCTTCGTGTGTGGATATCCGCAAGGTCGTTTCGGGCGGTGCTCTGGCAGGTGCTCTGGGTGCCTCGGGCAACGTCAATGTTCAGGACGAAGAGCAGAAGAAGCTGGACGTCATCTCCAACGACATCCTGACCGACGCGCTTCTGGCATCCCCGCTGGTGGCGGGTGTCGCGTCCGAGGAACTGGACAACAGCCAGCCAGCAGCGCATTCGGGCGGCAAGTTCCTCGTCCTGTTCGACCCGCTGGACGGCT
The DNA here is from genome assembly GCA_023436945.1 of Pseudomonadota bacterium. Lineage (GTDB taxonomy): Bacteria > Pseudomonadota > Alphaproteobacteria > Caulobacterales > Caulobacteraceae > Brevundimonas. Next base: position 3,605 of record JAEZHG010000079.1, read on the forward strand.
CCTCCAACATCGACATCAACGCGCCCGTCGGTACCATCTTCTCGGTGCTGCCTGCACCTGAGGGTGACATCACCGACGCCTCCTTCATGCAGGATGGTCGCAAGCAACTGGCGGCGGGCTATGTGCTCTACGGCGGCCAGACCATGCTGGTCCTGACCACGGGTAAGGGCGTGGCGGGCTTTACCCTGTCGCTGGACGGCCAGTGGCTGCTGACCCACCCTGAGATCACCATTCCGGCCGATACCAAAGAGTTCGCCATCAACATGTCGAACCAGCGCCACTGGGCCGAGGGCGTCCAGAAATATGTCGAGGGCTGCCTTCAAGGTGCCGAGGGCGGTCGCGGCAAGAACTTCAACATGCGCTGGGTCGCCGCCATGGTCGCCGACGTTCACCGCATCATGATGCGCGGCGGCGTGTTCCTCTATCCGTGGGACAAGCGCGAGCCGAACAAGCCGGGCAAGCTGCGCCTGATGTATGAAGGCAATCCGATGAGCTTCCTCGTCGAACAGGCCGGTGGC
>JAEZHG010000087.1 GCA_023436945.1 Pseudomonadota bacterium
GGGCTGCAGAGGTGTCGCTCATCGGTCACGGCTCTAAAACAGGGACAAAAAATCTGTCGCGACACTCTTGCCACGACGGCGTCGTGCGGGGCTATAGACCGGAATGACGCCAATCACCACCAATGACGCGCTGATCGCTTTCTGTGATCGTCTGTCCAAGTCACCTTTTGTGACCGTTGATACAGAATTTATGCGCGAAACGACCTATTGGCCCAAGCTATGCTTGATTCAAGCTGCTGCTTCGCCAACGGACGCTGCCATTATCGACCCTCTGGCCGAAGGTTTGGACCTTGAACCGTTCCTCGCGATTCTCCGCGACGAATCGATTCTCAAGGTTTTCCACGCCGCCCGTCAGGACGTCGAAATCTTCAACCGTCTGGGCGCCATGCCGCGTCCGCTGTTCGACACGCAGGTTGCGGCCATGGCCGCAGGCTTCGGCGATCAGGTTTCCTATGAAGCACTGGTTCGCCAGATGCTGCGTCAGGAACTGGACAAGGGCAGCCGCTTCACCGACTGGGCGCGCCGCCCGCTGTCGGAAGCGCAACTGACCTATGCGCTGGGTGATGTTACGCACCTTGCCGCGCTCTATCCCAAGCTGCGCGACCGCCTGAACAAGGAAGGTCGTCTGGACTGGGTCATGAGCGAGATGGACGCCCTGATCGATCCGGCCCTTTATGACACCACGCCGGAGAACGCGTGGAAGCGTCTGAAGCCGAAGAAGTTCAACGCCAAATATCTGGCGGCCTTCGTGGCCACCGCTGTCTGGCGCGAGCGTGCGGCACAGGAGCGTGATCAACCGCGCGGCCGTATCCTCAAGGACGAGGGTATCGACGAGATCGCCGTGCAGGCCCCGACCGACCCTGACGCCTTCAACCGTCTGCGCTCGGTGCCCAAGGGCTTTGGTGCCTCGCGTATGGGTCTGGAACTGGCTGCTGAACTGAAGCGCGTTCTGGCCGATCCTGAAGCCCATGCGCCGAAGCTGGAACGCCCCAGCGCCAACCAACCGGCCCCGCCGTCGGTGGTTGAACTGCTGAAGGTTCTGCTGAAGGCCAAGAGCGACAACGAAGGCGTGGCCTCCAAGCTGATCGCGACCGTTGCCGATCTGGAAAAGATCGCCCTGAACGACGAAGCCGACGTGGAAGCCATGAAGGGCTGGCGTCGCAAGATGTTCGGCGAAGATGCCATCAAGCTGAAGAAGGGCGAGATCGCTCTTGTCCTGAATGGCTCGCGCGTCGAGATCGTAGAGATCGAAGACTAAGCGTCTTTATCGAGTGCCAATGAAAAGGGACCGTAGCCACTGGCTGCGGTCCCTTTTGGTATCTAGGCCGAGGCGCGGGCGGCTCTGAACTGGCTGACCAACAGCACGATAAACACAAACGCTGCGGGCCACAGGGCGACACCCAGAATATAGAGCTGGGTCATGATGCTGGGCACGTAAAGCTCGAAGCGCATCTGCCCCAGGGCCGCGAAAGCCTTTTGGTAGCTGATGACGCTGTGAAGTGTGACGACGATGCCGAGCGTTAGAAGCCCCAAGGCGGCATAAAACAGAGCGGCGCTGAAGCGGGCAGGGTTCTGCTTCTTCAAGCCGTGTACGACCGCTGCCATGCTGAGGACCAGCCCTGTGACCATTAGCACCTGAAGGCCCAACAGGGTCGCGGGATGGGCCGTATGGACGTAGAAACTGGTGCCTACCGTATAGCCGATATAGCGCGCCTCAAGCCCCTCGCGGGCAATCCAGCAGGCGATAGCAGCAAGAACGGTGCTGGCCGCAAATATGGATAGGCTTCGGGTAGACACCGTTCTCATGCGGGCCGCACAGGCCGTCTTTAGTTGCTTACGACCGTGTATGGCGCGTGCGAGAAGAAGCGCGCCGAACGCAATGGCGCAAGGCCACAGGGCAAGGCCGAAGGTGAATATCTGCTCCAGCTTTTGCGGGGCGATGACCTCAAAGCGCACGGGGCCAACCTCGCGGATCGCCATGCGAATGCCCATTTCGGTATAGGCGGCGAGAAGCGCGCTTAGACCTATCATGGACAGTGCCAGAATGGAGATGGCCAACTCGAAACCTGTAAGCTTGCGTGGATCCTTGATCGAAGGGCGCAGGAACAGTCCGATCAGGGACAGGCCGATGATCGACATACCCATCACAAACAGCAGCATCATACCGAGCTTGCTGAAAGGATGGGCAATCAAGAACATGCCAAAGCCGGTTATCTGGGCACCGACATATCGGGCCTCAAGAAAATCGTAGCCGATCCAAGTGGCGATGGCCGCTGCGCTGGTCAAAATGGCCGCTAGTCTCAAAGTCCACACGGTCCCCCCCAAGGTCTGTGGTCAGAAGTCGGCCAGCTCCAGATCCATTGCATCGGCAAGTGCCTTGGCCCGGCGTTTGGTCTGGCTGCCCAAAAGCATAGCAGCATAGCCATTGACCGCTGTCACCTTCAGTTGTGACTTGCCGATAGAGATCGCGGCATTGGCGAGCAGTTGCGGCGAGCGGCCAGACAGGTCGCAGGCCAGACGCATGGCCATGCCCAGTGCGCGGGCGCGTTTCTGACCAACCTCGGACAACAGCCGGTTCACCGTGTCGGCGCGTGGCGTCTTGGCCGTGCCGCCATAACGGGCATAGAGGGTCATGGCCATAAAGGCCCGCTCTGCGTGGGTCTGGCCCGCAATCGGTGCCCACAGGACCTGATCAAAAACCAGTTCGGGACGGTGTTCGGGGTGCAGGCGCGCACCAAGGTCTGCCAGACGGCAGGCCGCAGAGGTCAAAAGCGCATCACGCTCTTCGCCAAAGACTTCCGGCAGGGCCGAGGCAACGGGCTGTAGCCAGCCATCCAGCGCACGCGGCAGGGCGGGGTCCACGCCCTGACGGCCACCCCATGCCGAGCAACCCGCCAGCAGCGGATCAACCGCCCGCATCTTAGGCTCCATCTCGCCGTGCAGGATGCCTTCACGGACGCCCCATGCCGAGAAATGAACCGTCTCGACGCCTAGATGGTCGATCAGGCCGATCAGGTTCAGGGCTGCATAGGGCAGGGTCTCTGCGCGTCGTTTGGAAACACCGGCGTGCTTCTCAAGCGTGCTGCGGTTCTGGGTCAGTACCCAGTCGGCCAGTTCGCGGGCTTGGTCAGCGGTGATAGAATATTGGTGGACGATCCGCAGCGGATGGTCCGTCTTTTCCATATGGATCTGCGCCAGTGTGCGCCACGCGCCGCCCACGGCGTTGAAGTCCTTGGTGCGATAGTCCTTGGGAACGCCAGCCAGCACCTTGTTGATGCGGTTCTGAACGCGCTTGGCGTCGAACTCCTTACCACCGGACAGCACGAACGGCCCCAAGGGCAGGGTGATGCCCTGTCCCTTTGCTCCAAGGCGGTTGAGCTCAAGGCTGGCCCCGCCAAGGTCGCCGACAACGCCGGACGAGGCCGGAGCGCCAGACAGAACGCCCAGCGCGGCATATTTCGCTTCTTCCTCGCCGCTGAGGACGCGGATTTCCAGACCCGTCTCTTCCTGTACCCGTTTGCAGAAATCGGGACCGTCGGTCGCCTCGCGCACGGCAGCGGTGGCGGCGGTCAGGATGGTGTCAGGCTGTACGCCTTCGATAACGGCGGCAAAGCGGCGCAGGGCCACCATGGCCATTTCGACGCCCTGTTCAGACAGCTTGCCGTTGATGGCGATGTCGCGCCCGAGGCCTGCCAGAACC
>JAEZHG010000096.1 GCA_023436945.1 Pseudomonadota bacterium
CCAGTTCACCGTCCTCGGTGATGCCTGCAACCTCGACCAGAGCGGTGTCGAGCGGGCCAAGGAAGCCCTGCCACGCAACCGGAGCGACCTGGCTCAGGTGCATGTCGAGATATTCCATCTTGCCCGAGTTGATCTTCTCGCGGGCGATGGGGTCGGAGTTATAGGGCAGGCGGAACTCGATGCCGTCGGCCTTGGCCAGTTCACCGTCCAGTTCGGGGCCGGTCGATGCGCCGGTCCAGACGCTGATACGGAAAGCATCGCCTGCCTCGCGGGCGGCTTCCATCTTTTTGGCGAGTGCCTGAGGGACGACCTTGGGATAGCCCGAGCCTGTAAAACCGCTCATGCCTACGTTGGCGCCGTTCGGAATAAGAGCCGCGGCGTCCTCTGCGGACATGATTTTCGACTTCAGTGCCTGATTGCGGATTACAGACATACTCAACCCTATAGAAACGCCTTCATACAGCGAGGCGACAACCGTGGCTTAAAGGTGGCATCAGCCTGATTCCAATCCGCCTTTAGTCGTAAGTCGCAATCTATAACGCTGGGCGGCGTCTAAAGTTGGCAATGGCCTTATGCCTATCTGCGGTTGCGCGAAAAAGGCGGGCTTGTCTGGCATGAGAACAGCTATAGAACATAGCCATGATCCAAGCTCTGATGATCTCCGCCCTAATCCTGTCACCGGAAGCCGATGCGGCGGCGGTGATTGACCGAATGCACCACGCGGCATCGGTTGCGGATGGCGCGGCCTATTTCGACAGTTTCACGCCGGATGCCCGTTTTATCGGCACGGATGCGACCGAGCGCTGGCCCTTGGCGGATTTCAGAGCCTATGCCGAACCTTATTTCGCCCAGGGGCGTGGATGGACCTATCGGGTGACCGATCGCCATTTGGAAGTGCTGAACCAGCCTTGCCGTTGCGTGGCTGTGTTTGACGAGACGCTGGATAACGCCAGCTATGGCGCGGTGCGCGGTTCGGGCGTTGTGGTGAAGGTCGGCGATGACTGGAAAATCCAGCAGTATGTGCTGAGCTTTGCCGTACCGAACGAAAAGTCCCGCGCCGTCGTCAATGTGATCAAGGCTGACTGAGCCATGGAGTTTCAGGACGACGCCTTTGTGCTTTCCGCCCGCGCGCATGGTGACACGGGCGCGGTGGTCGAGCTTCTGACCGAGCATCATGGTCGCCGTGCGGCCTATGTGAACGGGGGGGCATCGCGCAAGATAAAGCCCTTCCTTCAAGCGGGATCGAAGGTGGTGGCGGATTTCCGCTCTCGCACTTCGGACCAACTCGGCTCGGCGCGGCTGGAGCCTATTGGCGAGGGGCCGGCGTCCCTGTTTGATGACCCGCTGGCACTGGTGGGGCTCAATGCCGCGGCGGCGGTTGCTGGCGGGGCTCTGCCCGAGCGTGAGCCGCATCCGGGCGCGTTTTATGCTTTCGAGGCCCTTATGGGTGCGTTTGCTATTCCGGAAGTCTGGCCCGCGATCTTCGTGCGCTACGAGATGGGATTGCTGGAAACGCTGGGCTTCGCGCTTGATCTGTCGCGCTGTGCCTCGACGGGTGATGTCGATGATCTGGTGTGGGTCAGTCCGCGTACAGGCCGCGCCGTCAGCCGAAAGGCGGGCGAGCCCTATGCTGACAAGCTCCTGAACCTTCCGCCCTTCCTGCTGGGGGCTCAGGCGGGCCTGGACGACGGTGATGTAAAGGACGGCTTGGCCCTAACGGGACATTTCCTTGAACAGTATGTGTTCCACGCCCTGAACAAGCCCCTGCCGCCCGCCCGCGTCTGGATGCTGGAGCGGTTGGCCGAGGCTGGCAGGCTTTAATCCATGCTGCTGCGGTCTGTGCGCCAGTCGAACAGGCTCTCCAGAACCTGAATGGCCTGACCGCGCGGACTTTTCAGCTCTGGATCACGGTGAAGCATCAGGCGAGCATCGTCGCTGGCGGCCAGCAACAGGTGCTTGTGCTTGATCGGGTCTGCAAAGCGATAGGCGGGGAATCCGCTCTGTTTCAGGCCCAGCGGGTCACCGCCACCACGCAGTCGGAAGTCTTCCTCTGCGATCAGGAAGCCGTCTTCGGTGTTGCGCAGGATTTCAAGGCGTTTGGTTGCCGTCTCGCCAAGTTCGCCGTTCTCGCCAGCGCCATAGAGCAGGATGCACGACGAGGCCTTGGCTCCACGGCCGACGCGGCCACGCAGCTGGTGAAGCTGCGCCAGGCCAAACCGGTCGGCGTGTTCGATGACCATGATCGAGGCATTGGGCACGTCCACGCCGACCTCGACCACGGTCGTAGCGACCAGCACAGGGATTTCGCCCGCAGCAAAGCGGTTCATCACCGCCTCGCGGTCGGCACCGTTCATTTGGCCGTGTGCCAGACCAACCTCGGCACCCAAGAACATGCGCAAGGCCTCGGCTCGGTCTTCGGCGGCGGCGAGGTCGATGGCTTCGGATTCCGCGACCAGCGGGCAGATCCAATAGGCCTGTGCGCCAGCCTCGACAGCCGCCTTCAGGCGCTGCGCCACTTCCTTGATGCGGATCAAGGGCAGGACAGCGGTGGTCACAGGCGTGCGGCCCGGTGGCTTTTCGTTCAGGCGGCTGACATCCAGTTCGCCATATTGGGTCAGTTCCAGCGTTCGCGGGATAGGCGTGGCCGACATGGTCAGCAGATGCACACCATTCTTGCCCTTGTCCTGAAGCATCTGCCGCTGGCGCACGCCAAAACGGTGCTGCTCGTCGATGACGGCCAGCGCCAGATTGTCGAACTCGACCGCCTCTTGGAACAGGGCGTGGGTGCCGATGGCGACCTGTACCTCTCCAGAGGCAATGGCGGCGGCCTTCTTGCGCTTGACCGCAGGGGTGTCGCGGCCGGTCAGAAGTATGGAGGTGATACCTGCCTCGGCCAGCATGGGGCCGAGCTTCTCGGCGTGCTGGCGGGCGAGGATTTCGGTCGGGGCCATCAGGGCCGACTGGAAGCCACTGGCGGCGGCATCGGCCAGAACAACGGCGGCTACGGCAGTCTTGCCTGAACCCACGTCGCCTTGCAGCAGGCGCGCCATCTGCTCGCCGGACTTCAGGTCGTGGCGGATTTCCTCGATAGCGCGGGCCTGTGCGCCCGTCAGCTTGAAGGGCAAGGCATCCAGCAGACGATGCGAGGCCTCGCCCGCTCGAATGACAGGTGCAGGCGTGGCCTGACGCGAAGCCTTGCGGCGGGCCAGCGCCATCTGGTGCGCCAGAAGCTCGTCATAGGCCAAACGCGAGCGGGCTGGCGCATCGGGCAGCAGATCGGCTTCGTTTTGTGGCGCGTGAACCTGTTGCAGGGCCGATTGCCAGTCCGGCCATTTGCGCTGTTTGATCCATGCCTCGTCCTGCCACTCGGTCAGGGCAGGGGCGAGGGCGACGGAGGCCATGCAAAGCTTGCGTATCTGGCGCGATCCCAAACCTTGGGTGGCCGGATAGGTCGGCTCGGCCAAGGGGATTTCGTCGGCCTTTTCCAGCGGCAGGATGTAGTCGGGGTGCGAAATCTGCACCTCGTTATTGAACCGCTCGACCTTGCCGGTGACCAGTCGCACTGAACCCGCAGGGGCCAGCCCCTCGATATGGCGCGGTGATCCGGCAAACCAGATAAGGTGGATGAAGCCCGTGCCGTCATAGGCGCGCACTTTGATCGGCGCGCCGTGTTTGTGCGGTGGGATCAATCGCTCGATGGTCACTTCGAAGATGGCGATCTCGCCCTCGACCGCTTCGGCAGCGGTGGTGCGGCGGCGCTGGATCACGCCTGTGGGCGGATAGAAGGCCAGATCACGCACCAAAGGCCCTGCCAGTTTCTGGATCAGGGGTGCCATGCGCGGACCCACACCTTTCAGCGTGGTGATGTCCGCATAGAGGGGGAAGAGATTCTCGGGCCGCATCACGATCATCATAGCGTGCGGATCAGAACTGGCGAAGCGGTCTCGGGAACGCTATCTGACAGCAGAGATTATGAGTTTGCCGATTTGGCCAAGGATTTTGCGTGTCTGACCTGACCTTCCGCTCCGAGAACGAACGCTTTGAAACCGATCGCGCTGTGCGTCTGGGCCGTGTGGCCTATCGTGCGTGGCGTCGCGGCTTCCGCGAGGCGGACATGGTGCTTGGCCCATATGCCGACCAGGTTGCCCCGACCCTGAGCGACGAACACCTCGCCATCTTCGAGGACCTGCTCGATGTGGAGGACCAATACCTCTACGGCTGGATCATCGAGCGTGACCCGACCCCGCCTGAGCATCAGGGGCCGGTGATGGACAGCCTTCGGGCCTTTATGCGTGAGCATGTTGCGGCAGAAGTGGCCAAGGGTATCGGCTGATGAAGGCTTCCGGACTGGAGCGTATCGACGCCGCCCTTGGTGGCGCGCCAGAGGGGCTTGATGCCCTGATTGTCGCCGAGAAAATGAAGGCGGCGGGTGGTGTAGGCCTGATGGTCGCCCGCGATTACCAGAGGTCCGGAAACTTTATTCAAGCCTTCAAATTCTATGCAAAAGATATTGAAGTCCTTGAATATCCTTCGTGGGATTGCCTGCCCTATGACCGTCTGAGCCCGACAGCGGGTATCGCGGCGCAACGCATGGCGACACTGACGCGACTGGCCTCGCGATCGCCGGATGACACAACGCCTCTGCTGGTCGTCGCGACGGTTGCGGCGGTGGCCCAGCGTGTGCCGCCGCGACGGGCGGTTACGGTGGCGGGCTTTGCCGCCAAGGTGGGGCAGGACCTCGATACCGATGCGCTTGAGGCCTATGTCTCGGCCAATGGTTATGTGAAAGCCTCCACTGTCTCTGAGCGCGGCGAGTATGCCGTGCGTGGTGGTGTGATTGACGTCTTCCCGCCCGGCTTTGACGAGCCTGTGCGTCTGGACATGTTCGGCACAGAGCTGGAATCCATCCGCGCCTTTGATCCGGAAACCCAGCGTTCGAGCCGACAGCTCAAGTCGATATCGCTCTCACCGGTTTCGGAGGTGCTGCTCGATAAGGACAGTATATCGCGTTTCCGCACGGGCTATCTGAACCTGTTCGGCGCACCGGGTGACGAGCCGATGTATGCCGCCGTCAGCGAGGGCGCGCGCCGTCAAGGCGTCGAGCACTGGCTGCCGCTGTTCTATTCCGATCTGGATACGGTCTTCGACTATCTGCCGGATGAGGCCGCTATCTTCCTCGACAATCAGGCCGAGGATGCCCGCGCCGAGCGCTGGAACCTGACGACAGACGCCTATGAGGCGCGTCGCGAGGCGGCAAAAGGCAAGGGTGGTCAGGCCTATCGTTCGCTGGCCCCACAGCTCCTCTATCTGGATGACGAGGCTTGGAACTCGGCGCTGGCGGGCCGCGCTGTTCGCCGCCTGAACCCGCTCTCGACCGGAGCGGGTGAGGATGCGGGCGGACGTCTGGGACGCAGCTTCTCGGCAGAGCGGGCGCAGGACAGTGTGAACCTGTTCGCCGCCGTGGCTGACCACGCCCAGAAGATGATGGGCGAGGGGCGTCGTGTGC
>JAEZHG010000128.1 GCA_023436945.1 Pseudomonadota bacterium
GTGGAAGGCGCCGTCCAGCGTCTGGCCCAGATGGCCCGCGCCGCCGGTATTCACCTGATCATGGCGCCCCAGCGCCCGTCGGTGGACGTCATCACCGGTACCATCAAGGCCAACTTCCCGACCCGTATCTCCTTCCAGGTTACGTCCAAGATCGACTCGCGCACCATTTTGGGCGAGCAGGGCGGCGAGCAACTGCTGGGTCAGGGCGACATGCTCTACATGGCCGGCGGTGGCCGTATCACCCGTCTGCATGGTCCGTTCGTGGGTGACCAGGAGGTCGAAGAGGTCTGCAACCATCTGCGTTCGCAGGCCGAGCCGGACTATCTCGACCTCATCACCGACGAGCCGGACGGCGATGGCGACAACGCCTATGGCGATGAAGGCGGCGGTTCGGGCGACGACCTCTATGACCGCGCCGTGGCCATCGTCACCCGCGACCGCAAGGCCTCGACCTCCTACGTCCAGCGTCGCCTGCAGATTGGCTATAACCGTGCTGCAACCCTGATTGAGCGTATGGAGCAAGAGGGTGTCGTTACGCCTGCGAACCACGCAGGCAAGCGCGAGGTTCTGGCCGGACCGCCGCCTATTGTCTGACGAAAGTCAGACAATAGGTTTGTTTAGTGGTTGCGGCTTCGCCGCGCGCTAACGCAGGCCCCGCGGGGGCCTGCTGCTTGAGCGCGAAACAGGTACGGCTTTGAGCTGTAAGAGTTTCGGAACGCCGTCGGCTGTATTCCGTTTTCTTCAGGAACGTCCGTGAGATGAACGGGCATAAATCTATCTGAACACCCCTTCATTCTGTCGCCGGAATATGGTCAGGCTTGCGTCATGAGGACGCCAAGTCGCACGGGCAGGGTGGGGGCCTCGATAATCCCGAACGGGAGTGAAGACATGATGCTTTCTCGACGCGCTTTCGGCCTTGGTGCCGCAGGTCTGGTGGCGCTTGCTGCCGCTCCGGCCATGGCTCAGGCCAATCTGTCGGCTGAAGATCAGGCTGTGCTGCGTGAGGCCCAGACCTATCTGTCCGGCATGACCTCGGTGCAGGGCACCTTCGTCGAGACCGGCCCGAACAACCAGCGCCGCGAAGGTCGTTTCTGGCTTCAGCGTCCGGGCAAGATGCGTTTCGAATATACCAATCCGGCGGGCCTTCTGGTCGTGGCGGATGGTAACAACGTGAACCGCTATGATCCGCGTCTGAACAGTTTCCGTCAGGTGCCGTTGGCCCAGACCCCGCTGTCCACCTTCCTCGCCCGCGAGGTTCGTCTGGATCAGGGTGTTCGCATCGATCGCGTGACTCGTATGGACAGCGGCGCCTATGCCATCACCGCCCGTGATGCGCGCCGCCCGAACGAAGGCTCGGTCATCCTCGCCTTTGCTGCGGGCCGCCTGCAGGAATGGACGATCACCGACGCCCAAGGTGCCCGCACCCGTCTACAACTGACGACGCTGCAACCGGCATCGGGCTTGTCGGCCAGTCTGTTCCAGTTGCGTGACCCGACCCGTCGCCCGTCACGCGACCGCTAAAATAGGCGCGACTATTATATGAGGCGTCCGGTGTCCGCACCGGACGCTTTTTTTGTGCCTGATGTCAGGACTGCTGCTAAGTCAGGGGCATGACCCTTCGCATCGTTTCCTGGAATATCAACTCGGTCCGCCTGCGCATCGATCAGGTGCAGCGTTTCGTGGCCGAATACGCTCCCGATGTCCTGTGCCTGCAGGAGATCAAATGCACGGAGGATGCCTTCCCCCGTAACGCCTTCATCGAGATGGGCCTGCCCTATATGATCATCGGTGGTCAGAAGGGCTGGCACGGGGTGGCTATCGCCAGCCGCTATCCGATCACCGAGGCGCCGATCCTCGATGTCTGCCGCGAGAAGCACGCCCGCAACGTGGCGGTGATCGTCAAGGGCGTGGAAATCCAGAACTTCTACATCCCTGCGGGCGGCGACATTCCCGACCGTACGATCAATCCGAAGTTCGACCACAAGATGGACTTCTACGAGCGCCTAACTGCCGAGGCGAAGCGTCGCGACAAACAGGCACCGCTGGTTCTGGCAGGCGATTTCAACATCGCCCCGGGCGAATATGACGTCTGGAACCACAAGCACATGCTGAAGGTGGTCAGCCACACCCCGATCGAGATCGAGACCCTGTACCGCCTTCAGGATGCCGGCAGCTTCTCGGATGTGATCCGCGACCAAAACCCCGAGCCCGCCAAGCTGGCCAGCTGGTGGAGCTATCGCGCCAAGGATTTCCGCGTGTCGAACCGTGGTCTGCGCCTTGACCACCTGTGGACCTCGCCGGGCCTGTCCTCGGCTGTGGTCAAGGGAAGCGGCAAGATCCTCGACAATGTGCGCGAGTGGGAACGCCCCAGTGACCACGCGCCCATCGTTATGGAACTGGACGTCTAAAAAGGCGACGCCCCGGCTGCTGGCGGCAACCGGGGCGTTAAGTCCTCCGAACGAGTGGAGGCTTCGGGGAGAAGTCTTAGTTAGCCGTCGGACGTGTTACGCGGCTCGAGAGGTTTTGGATGACCTCGCGGGCAGTGAAAGCATTGGTGTCAGCGGCTGGTTTCTCGCCGCGACCCATAATGATCTCGGCGGTGGCCTCGTAGCGGTCAACCTGCTGTACATCGACGCTACGGCCCCAATACGGATCCCAGTTCGACCAGTAGCCACGGTTGTGGAAGCGCCAGCGCGGGCCCCAGAACGGGCTATAACGGTCATAGTAGAACGGGTCCGGACGGGCATAGAAACGCGAGTCACGGTCGGTCGCGCGCTCGACGGTCTGGAACCAGTCGTAACCGTTCTCGACAGTCAGTTCGGCGGCGCGTAGCAGCAGCGACATCTCGACCTTGTCGCGGTCGGTCACTGAGTTACCGGCGAAGCTGACGCGGAAGCGGTTGTTTTCAAGGCGCTGTTCGGAATAACCGCCGCGCACACCATTAAGCCCCGCAGGCTGGTAAGGCGTTGCGGAGGTTGCACAGGCACCCAGAACGAGCGCGCCGGCCACTGCCATAAGGACTGGAGTCTTGCGAAGTATCTTCATGGAGCTCTCTCCTTGTAACGCCGGAATACAGGTTACCATCTGAACGGCAGGTGAACGCAAGCGGTTCCTAGAACAGCCGTGACGACATTAATGCCGCAGCTGTCAGCAACAGAGCCCCGATCCCCAAGCCGAACAGCCGTTGGAAACGTGCAGTCGACATATGCCGCGCGAACGCAGCCCCGCCGAGGCCGTATGCGCTCATGGCGATGGTGTCCAGTCCAAGCGTAGCCACAGCGAATAAAGCCAGTTGCGGTACGGCCGGACGGTTGATGTCGAGGAATGGTGGCAGCACCGCCGTGAAGAATAGGATTGCCTTGGGATTGGCGATCTGGACCAGAAAACCGGACAGATAGGCGTTGCGGCCCTTCGTCAGTTCCGGCGTATCCAATGATTTGTCGGTGGCATTGAGCGCGCCGCGTATCGCCTGAATGGCCATCCAGACGACGTAAAGAATGCCGCCGATGGAGACGATACGGAACATCTCCGGAAACGCCTTCACCAGTGCGCCCAGCCCAAGCGCCGCCGCGCAGTACCAGGT
>JAEZHG010000150.1 GCA_023436945.1 Pseudomonadota bacterium
CGCCCTCGTCGACCGCCTCGACCTCCATGGTCGCCTTGTCGGTCTCGATCTCGGCGATCACCTGGCCGGCCGACACGGTGTCGCCCGCCTTTATGTGCCACTTGGTCAGCGTGCCCTCTTCCATCGTGGGCGACAGCGCCGGCATCAGGATGTCGGTCACGATCAGGCCTCCACGTAGACGTCGGTGTAGAGCTCGGACGGATCAGGCTCCGGGCTCTCCTGGGCGAATTGAACAGCTTCGGCGACGATCGCCTTGATTTCGTTGTCGATGGCCTTGAGCTCTTCCTCGGTGGCCGCCGCCTGCTGCAGCAGGGTCTTGATGTGGTCGATGGGGTCGCGGGTCTTCTTGACCTCGTCGACCTCCTCCTTGGTGCGGTACTTGGCCGGGTCCGACATGGAGTGGCCGCGGTAGCGGTAGGTCTTCACCTCGAGGATGAAGGGTCCGCCCCCTTCCCTCGCCCGCTTGACCGCCCGCGCGGCGGCGTCGCGGACCGCCAGCACGTCCATGCCGTCGACCTGCTCGCCCGGAATGCCGAAGCTGGCGCCGCGCTGGTAAAGCTCGGTCGTCGACGAGGCTCGCTCGATCGAGGTGCCCATGGCGTACTGGTTGTTCTCGATGATGTAGATGGCCGGCAGCTTCCACAGCTGGGCCATGTTGAAGCTCTCGTAGACCTGACCCTGGTTCGAGGCACCGTCACCGAAATAGATGAAGGCGACCGAGTCATCGCCACGGTATTTACCCGAGAAGGCCAGACCGGTGCCGAGCGCGACCTGCGCGCCGACGATACCGTGACCGCCATAGAAGCCGGTCGGCACGTCGAACATGTGCATCGAGCCGCCCTTGCCCTTGGACGAGCCACCAGCGCGGCCGGTCAGTTCGGCCATAACGGCATTGGGGTCCATGCCAGCGGCCAGCATATGGCCGTGGTCACGATAACCAGTGATGATCTTGTCGTGGCCTTGCTTGACGCTTTCCTGCACGCCGACAGCAACAGCTTCCTGACCGATATAGAGGTGGCAGAAGCCGCCGATCAGTCCCATGCCGTACAGTTGACCCGCACGCTCTTCAAAGCGGCGGATCAGAACCATCTCGCGGTAATAACGCAGCAGGTCTTCTTTAGAAGCCTGGGGCGAGTTCGGAATCTTGGTGTCGCCCGTATCAGGCGAAGATTTCTGAACCGTGGCTTTCGCCATGGGACATCTCCCGGTTGCGCCCCATATTAAGGGGACTCTTCTCATTACGAGTAAAGGCTTTAACAGCCTTAGAACCGGGTTAGCAAAGCGCAGTTTCGTGTTGTAACACGAGTTTAGCTGCTAAAAATCTCGTTCTGGTTGTGATTATCCGTGGTGCGAACACGAACCACATAGTCGCGCGGATCGCTATAACCGATCACTGCCCTCGCCCGCTCTTCCAGCAAATCACGCGACAGACTGCTGGAGCGCAGATAGCGAACGCGAACCTCGAGGTCCTGACGCTCTTCAAGCAGATGATGAAGCTCCTGCTTGCGTTGTTCCATCTTGGCGTCACGCGCAGCGCTGCTGAGCAGGCCACGTTCGCCCGTCAGACCATGCACGCCGAAATAGACGATGGCACAAAACAACAATGCAGACCGGATGTACGGCTTCATAGGCTCGATCACTGACACCGCTCCTTCTGAGCGTGGGCACGATTCCTAGCCCTGCACGAAAATGGTTAGTTAAGAATTAAAAACTCCGCCGCCGGATGACCGACGACGGAGTTTTTGAAATTCTTTGCAATTTGGAAGAGCCAAAGATCCAGCAAAGCTTAACGCAGAAGCATGCCGTCGCCGTAATAGATGGCCTGATCGCCCAGCATCTCTTCCAGACGCAGCAGCTGGTTGTACTTGGCCACCCGGTCCGAACGGGCCAGCGAGCCGGTCTTGATCTGACCGCAGTTGGTGGCAACCGCGAGGTCAGCGATGGTGGCATCTTCGGTTTCACCCGAACGATGCGACATCACCGAGGTGTAGCCAGCGCGGTGCGCCATATCCACGGCGTCCAGCGTTTCCGACAGGGTGCCGATCTGGTTGACCTTGATCAGGATCGAGTTGGCCAGACCTTCGCCGATACCGGCGGCCAGACGGGCCGGATTGGTCACGAACAGATCGTCGCCGACCAGTTGAACGCGGTCACCCAGACGCTCGGTCAGCAGCTTCCAGCCTTCAAAGTCGTCCTCGGCGCAGCCATCCTCGATCGAAACGATCGGGAAACGCTCGACGAGGTCAGCGAGGTAGCCAACCATGCCGTCGGCATCGAAGTTCTTGCCTTCGCCTTCGAGGTTGTACTTGCCGCCCTTGAAGAACTCGGTCGAAGCGACGTCCAGCGCAAGGTGGAAGTCTTCGCCTGCGAGGTAGCCAGCAGCCTGACCGGCCTTGGTGATGAAGCTCAGGGCCTCTTCAGCCGAGCCGAGGTTCGGAGCGAAGCCGCCCTCGTCACCAACGTTGGTGTTGTGGCCAGCGTCCTTCAGTTGCTTCTTCAGGGCGTGGAAGATCTCTGCACCCATACGCAGGCCATCCGAGAAGGTGGCAGCGCCGGTCGGCATGATCATGAATTCCTGGATGTCGATCGGGTTGTCGGCGTGCGCACCGCCATTGATGATGTTCATCATCGGGGTCGGCAGGATGCGGGCCGAGACGCCGCCGATATAGCGGTGCAGCGGCAGGTTGGCCGAGATGGCCGAAGCCTTGGCCACAGCCATCGAAACGCCGAGGATGGCGTTCGCGCCGAGGCGTGCCTTGTTCTCGGTGCCGTCCAGTTCGATCAGGGTTTCATCGATACGGCGCTGGTCTTCAGCGTCCAGACCCGACAGGGCATCGAAGATTTCACCGTTGACGGCATCGACAGCCTTCTGGACACCCTTGCCCAGATAGACGTCCTTGTCACCGTCACGCAGTTCTACAGCTTCGTGAGCGCCGGTCGAGGCACCCGACGGCACTGCTGCGCGGCCGAAAGAGCCGTCTTCCAGAACCACATCGACTTCTACGGTCGGGTTACCGCGGCTGTCGAGAATCTGGCGGGCGACGATGTCTGCAATATCGGTCATGAAATCTTCCGGCACAAAGCAGTGAATGAAGTGAGCCGCCCTTTAGACCAAAGGAGGGCCATACGCCAAGCACCATGCGCCAGAAAGCGCTCAAGACAAACGAAAACGGCACACGATTTCTCGTGTGCCGTTCGAATATCGTCACCGGACGCAAAGTCCGATAGACCAAAACCGTAAGACTTAGTCTTCGGCTTGGGTCAGAACTTGACGACCGCGGTACATGCCGGTCTTCAGGTCGATGTGGTGCGGGCGACGCAGCTCACCGGTGTCCTTGTCCTCGGTGTACGAGTTGGTGCCCAGAGCGTCATGCGCGCGGCGCATGTTACGACGGGACGGGGATACTTTGCGCTTCGGAACGGCCATGTCCGTCTCAATCTCTAAGTCGGTGCGCCGGAAGGCGCGAAAAACAATAGCGGCGGCCGATAGATGGGCCGCCACACGAGGCCGCGCTTATGCATGATACCGCCGGTGATTTCAAGAGGGTCTATAAAACCCCTTAAAACCGCCGCAGATCGGGCCTTTAGCGACCCCCGTGCTCTGCGCGAGGGGGCTCTATAGCGCCATTTTCACGAATCGCCGAGTAATTCCTTAGTCACATACTCACCAATTGCCATCGAACTGGTCAGGCCGGGGCTCTCGATTCCAAACAGGGCCATCAGCCCGTCGATTCCGTGGTGATCGGCCCCGTGAAGCTGGAAGTCAGGCTGGGCCTGACCAGCGCCATGCAGCTTGGGCCTGATACCTGCATAGTCAGGGGCCAGCGCCTGCGCCCTCACATCCGGCCAGAAGCGGCGAATATAGGTGACGAACTCTTCTGCCTTGGCCGGATCAATCGAGTAGTCCTCGGTCTCGACATAGGCCAGATCAGGCCCGAACACGCCCTGCCCGCCCAAATCCTTGCGATAGTGGGTGCCCAGCGCACCGGGAATCGGCGGCGGATAGATCAGTCGATTAAATGGTGCGGGTCCTGACAGGCGGAAATAGACGCCCTTGCCGTAATGTCCCTCGGGAATCAGTTCAGCCGGATAGCCCTCGATTGATCCCGCGACCTTCTGTGCGGATAGGCCCGCCGCTGTGACCAACAGACGCGAGGTCACGCTCATCGCCCCCTCACCGCCCACGCGCACATTAAAGCCGCCACCCGCCAAAGGCTCTGCGCCCTCGAACGGTGCCGAAGACACGACCGAACCGCCCGCATCCTCGATCTCGCCCTGTAGGGCCAGCATATAGCCGTGGCTGTCCATCAGGCCGCTCTCGGGTGACAGGATCGCCGCAACCGCATTCAACTGAGGCTCCAGTCCGCGCGCCTGCTCGCCGCTCAGCAACTCCAGACCCTCGACATCATTGATGCGACCCTGTTCGAGGATGGCCTCGATACGGGCGATCTCGGCATCCTCGGTCGCCACGACCAGCTTGCCGCATTTCCAGTGATCGACCTTATGGCTTTGCAGGAAGTCATAGGCCAAACGACGGCCCTCGACGCAGAACTTCGCCTTCAGCGAGCCGGTCGGATAATAGAGACCCGCGTGGATGACCTCGGAGTTGCGTGAGGACACGCCCTGCCCGATGGCCGCTTCTTTTTCCAGAACCAGAACCGTAAGGCCCCGCTTCGACAACGCCCGCCCGCATGCCAGCCCTACGGCACCTGCACCCACCACGGTCGCGTCGAAATCAAAGGACATTTACGTTCCGTATCTCCGCTTGGCCTCGGCCTCGAAA
>JAEZHG010000170.1 GCA_023436945.1 Pseudomonadota bacterium
TCATTAGTCTGTGTAGCCCCAAATAGAGAACATACAGACCGTAAATCGTCAGGGCAAAGCCAACGATGCCGCCTACAAACGGGATGAATGACGCCAATCCAGACAGCCATGGAATGGTCAAGGAATAGACCGCGACTTTATAGGCCTGAACCGTGTCGCCCTTACCGCCAAACCTGTCCGACACCTGGCCAATTACAAAAGCCAGTACAACGGCCATGAGCAGCGATAGGCCCCAAGCAAGACCGATGCCGATGACAATCGCCAAGATACCCTGAGGCCAACTAAAATCTGCCGTCGGCTTGAATGCGGCAAGTTCGAAAACTGCGCTAAACAGTGGTACAACGCCCGAAAGTACGACGGCGTAGGGGAACATCATTCCCCTGACTGTAGCGGGCTCGTTTAGAATAACGCCCCATTCGTCATATGGACGCACGAACATATTCACTATGCGCTTGAGCATAGATGAACTCGACTGCTAAACCACTTCCGTCATACCGCCCCCACCTAGATATTTCTTCGTTCATTATTTGCATTCGGCGCACAAAAAAAGAGGGCACCAAGCGATGCCCCCTTATTTTCTCAAATGCAGAGTTGTTTAGCTCAGGGCAAAGGCGGCTGCTCCCACGCCCACGATTGCGAAGGCAGCAACGACGGCACCGATCAGGCTGAAGATGATGGTGTTCAGCACGATGCCCACCAGCATGACTACGACCGTGAAAAGAACCGCCTTGTCCGCAGGCGTATGCTTCACCGGACCCAGCGCCAGATAGATTAGATAGATGCTGTAGAGCGCGAACAGGCCAGCCAGCCAGCTCAGGCCGATGATGTTCAGCACGCCCGCCACCCAATAGGGCGTCATGGCATAGACGGACACCTTCATCGACTGGACGATATTGCGCTCTGAACCAAAGTTCTGCGCCAGTCCGTCTATGACGATACCCACCACATAGACCGACAGCAGCGACAGGCCGTAACCCAGCAGCGCGCCCGCCAGCGATCCGACCAAACCGTCTCCATCAAACACCACATTGTGGATCAGTGACGCCACCGGAGGAATGGCCGCCAAGATCATGGCATAGCGTTTGAACAGCGCCTGTACCGACGTGGTCTCGGCGGCGATGATCGGCCACTCGTATTTCGGCTTGGTGATGAGGCCTTTAACGCGATCAACCAGTTTGGGATCGATGGCCGACGGGTTCTCAAGGCTCATAAAAGGCGCTCCGCTCCAGATGACGAAGTTATGGTATGCGATGACTGCATGTCGTTCCAGCAAAACGACTTAACATTACAAATCCTTATTCCGGCACACCCTGCGTCAGCTTCGGACGCAAGCGTTACGGCACTGCCTATCGCTTGGGCGGGCTTCTGCTAAGGTCAACTCATGGCTCGTGACTCGTCTCTTTACGTCTGCAAATCCTGTGGTGCCGTCCATGCGAAATGGAGCGGTCAGTGCACCGCCTGTCAGGAATGGAACACTCTCGTCGAGGAATCCAAAGCCGCCCCTCCCGGTGCGCTGAAGCCCACGTCTACGGCGCGGGGCAAGGGCCTGACGTTCGAGACGCTGGCGTCCGACACACCAGATCCCCCCCGTATCAAAACGGGCGTGGCCGAGTTCGACCGCGTGTGCGGCGGCGGTGTGGTGCCGTCTTCCGCCATTCTTCTGGGCGGCGATCCGGGCGTGGGTAAATCCACCCTCCTGCTGGAAGTGACAGCCAAGGCTGCACGTGGTGGCGCCCGCGTCGCCTATATCTCGGGCGAAGAGGCCATCGAGCAGATCCGCGCGCGCGCCAAGCGTATGGGCGTGGCCGATGCCCCCGTGGCGCTGGCCTCGGCCACCTCGCTGCGCGACATCCTGACGACGCTGAAGCGCGACAAGTTCGACATCGTCATCATCGACTCCATCCAGACCCTCTGGTCCGACGCCCACGAGGCCGGCCCCGGTTCGATCACACAGGTTCGCGCCTGTGCCGCCGAACTGGTGCGATTGGCCAAGAATGACGGCCCTGCCCTCGTCCTCGTCGGCCACGTCACAAAGGATGGCCAGATCGCGGGCCCGCGTGTGGTGGAACACATGGTCGATGCCGTCCTCAGCTTCGAGGGCGAGCGCGGCTATCCGTTCCGCATCCTGCGCGCGGGCAAGAACCGCTTTGGCGCGACCGACGAGATCGGTGTCTTCGAAATGGGTGACACGGGCCTGCGCGAGGTTTCAAACCCCTCGGCTCTCTTCCTTGGAGAAGGCAAGGAAGGCGCACCGGGGGCAGCTGTCTTTGCGGGCATCGAGGGATCGCGCCCTGTGTTGGTCGAAATACAGGCGCTGGTGGCCCCGTCGGCTTACGGTACACCGCGCCGTGCGGTTGTGGGCTGGGACACGGGCCGCCTCGCCATGCTTTTGGCGGTCCTTGAGGCCCGTTGCGGCATCACCTTTGGCGACAAGGACGTCTATCTGAACGTCGCGGGCGGTATGCGCATCAACGAGCCCGCCGCCGACCTTGCCGCCGCCGCCGCTCTTATCTCCTCGGCACTCGACAAGCCGCTGCCGAAGGGCTGTGTCGTGTTCGGCGAGATCGGCCTGTCGGGCGAGGTCCGCGCCGTTGGTCGCGCCGAGGCCCGCCTGCGTGAGGCCGCCAAACTCGGCTTCGAGCGTGCGCTGGCCCCGCCCCAAGCCAAGGGCAAAAAGCCCGATGTGACCCTGACCGTTGTCGAGACCCTCGCCAACGCCGTGGATCGCATTGCGCAAAACCGTTTCTGACGCCGTTTTCACTCGGCATTCAAAAGACAGGCGCTAGGATGCGGCCATGACCGGCTTCGACGTCTTCGTAATCCTAGCGCTTCTGTTCTCATGTGCCGCGGGCTGGTTCCGTGGAGGCCTGCGCGAACTGACCTCTCTGTTCAGCCTCGCGCTTGCGGTGCTCGTCGCGCTGATCACCCTGCCATGGACCGCACCGTTCGGGCGCGATCTGGTCAATCCGGATTGGGCTGGATCGCTGCTGGCGGTGGGCGTGGTGTTTGTCGTCACCTATTTCGGCCTGCGATTTGTAACCAACGCCCTGTCCAAGGGTGTGCGCGGCAATGTGCTGGGCACCATGGACCAGATCGGCGGCGTGCTGATCGGCCTTGTCCGTGCGCTGGGCATCATCGGGGCGGTTCATCTGATTCTGATGGGAATCATGGCCGACAATCCGCCGCGCTGGTTTGCAGACGCCAAGACCCTGCCCGTCAGCATCAAGGCCGCCGAGACCATCCAAAACCTGCTTCCGGTTCTCGGAAAGGGTGCCGATGCGATCACTCCGGTTGTCAAACACTCCGTACGGGAAGGGTTTTCTGATCAAACCGATCAATGAGACTTGAACTCTGAGCCTATGGGGACTACGTGCGGGCCATTCCCAGACCACCCCGGTCATCGGAGTTCCACGATGCCCCACCATATCGCCGATCCCGTCGTTCACCGTGAACATTGGCGCGAACCGGACGATGACCAGCTCCGCCTAGAATGCGGTGTCTGTGGCGTGTGGGGCGCGCCGTCGAACGAAGCCTCCTCTATCGTAGCGCTGGGCCTGCATGCGCTTCAGCATCGCGGTCAGGAAGCTTGCGGCATCGCCAGCGTGCTGGACAGCGAGCGCTTTTTCACCGAGCGCCACATGGGTCTGGTCGGTGAGGCCTTTGGCAATGCGAACCTGACCGAGCGACTGCCGGGTTCGGCGGCTGTGGGCCACACCCGCTACTCCACCGCCGGCGGCAGCTTTATCCGCAACGTCCAGCCGATGTTCGCGGATCTGGACCAAGGCGGCATCGCCATTGCCCACAATGGCAACCTTACGAATTTCAAGCACTTGCACGCGCAACTTGTTGCAGAAGGTGCAATCTTCCAGTCCACCTCGGACTCCGAGGCCATCCTTCACCTGATCGCCCGCAGCCGTAAGGCCAAGATCGTCGAGCGGTTTATCGACGCGCTGGGCCGTATCGAAGGCGGCTTCGCTCTGGTGGCCCAGACCCGCTACAAGATGATCGGTGCGCGTGACCCGCTGGGCATCCGTCCGCTGGTTCTGGGCAAGCTGGGCGAGGCATGGGTTCTGGCATCGGAAACCTGCGCACTCGACACCATGGGCGCGACCTTCATCCGTGACGTCGAGCACGGCGAAGTCGTCGTCATCGACGACGAAGGCCTGACCTCGAT
>JAEZHG010000215.1 GCA_023436945.1 Pseudomonadota bacterium
CGCCAGTTGGCCGGATCGGTCGGCACGTCACGGAAGATGGCGCCGCGCGCCGAGGTCTCGGACCCGCCGCCCATCTGCTCCACATCCTCGACATTCACGCCGACATTGCCGACGTGCGGGAAGGTGAAGGCCAGAATCTGGCTCATGTACGACGGATCGGTCAGGATTTCCTGATAGCCCGTCATTGCGGTGTTGAAGACCACCTCACCGATGGCCGAGCCGGTCGCACCAGCGCCCACGCCCGACAGGACGGTGCCATCCGCCAATACGAGAACACCCGTTGCACCGGACAAAATCTTGGACGTCATGGCACGGGCTCCTAAGCGGGAAAACAGCAGTTAAACGGCGGGGTCACTAAGTAGTCTGGCGGGTCCGGTCAACCCGCCATCTGCCTTATACCTCTATGTTATCCAACATCGTGTCATTGCGACGACGCACCCAGCACCATGCCAGAGACGTCACACCAAAGAACGCAAGGCTGGGCATCACATAGTCACCCGCCGCAGCAACCACCGCAAAGAACGAGAACATCAGGCCCAGAACGCCCACCAGACGCCAGATCCAGCTGTCCGAAATCGTCAGCAGCGACATCGAGCAAACCGCATAGAGCACCAGCGTCAGAACCGAGGTGACGCCGATCAGCATCTCGAACTGTTTGCCGAGGCTGGGCTGCACACTGATGATCACCAGAACGCTCATCAGTGCACCCATCATCAGCGGATTGGTCCACGGGGTCTTACCCTTGACCGCACCACCGAACAGACGCGGCAGATAGCCCTGCTCGGCGGCCGCACGGGCGGTCTCGCCGCCGGTCATGGTCCAGCCGACGATGGTGCCGGTCGTCTTCACAACCGCACAGGCCGCCACCAGACCCGCTACCGATGCGCCCATCACGCGGGCCACAAGGTCGGCAAACGGACTTGTCGATTCCGCCAGCACGCCCGCCGGAATAACGCCGAACACCGCCACACAGGCCAGCACATAGACCACAAAGGCCACCAGCACCCCGACAACAGACGCCAGACCCACATCACGTCCCGGGTTCTTCACCCGCGACGTCAGGGCCGCGGCGCTTTCCACACCAAGGAAGGCCCAGAAGATAATGGCCAGCGACGCCGGAACGGTCTTGGTCAGCGGCTCGCCCGACGGGCTCCAGCTGGCTGCAAACACTTCCGGCTTGAACGCCAACGCGCCGGCGATGATCGCCAGAACAATCGGCACCAGACCAATCACGAGGCTCAGCGCACCAAAGCGGGCCGCAGAGCGCGTGCCACGCGCATAGATGGCCGTGGTCAGCCAGATGATCACCAGATTGGCCACTGCGCTCCACAGGGGCTCACGCAGCACAGGGAAGAAGAAGGCCAGATAGCCGACCGCTGCCACTGCAACGGCCACGTTACCCACCACGCACGCCGCCCAATAGAACAGGCCCGCCTGATAGCCGAGGAAACGGCCCATACCTTGCGAGGCAAAATCAGCCAGACCGTCAGCCTTGGGCATATAGCGGCCCAGACCGCCGAACATCAGCGCAAGGATCACCGCGCCGATACCGCAGACCACCCAGCCAATCAGGCTGGACGAACCGGTCGGTGCAAGGGTGACAGGCAGAAGATAGACACCGGAACCGATCATGTTGCCCGCCACAACGAGTGCGGCGAGGCCCCAGCCGAGGCGCTTGGTGTTTTGGGGGAGTGCGTCAATCTGGCTCATGAACTCGCCATAGCCCGAAAAATCTTCCACGTCGCTATCGCTTTACGGGTCGGCCACACCTGTAAAGACACGGATAGATCGTGCTAGGCCAGCGGCCTTCCTTTTGCGCAGGTCCAGCCCATGCCGATCACCACCATTGGCCTCGATGCCGACGACACCCTCTGGCACAACGAGACCATCTTCCGCTTCAGCCAGAAACGCTTTGCCGAGCTGCTGGCCGACCATGCCGAAGAGCCGGTGATGATGGAGCGCCTCGCCACGGTCGAGCGCCGCAACCTTCGCCTCTATGGCTATGGCATCAAGGGTTTCACCCTGTCGATGATCGAGACGGCGATGGAGCTATGTGACGGCGAGGCCCCGCCCCACATCATCCGCGAAATCCTTGCCGCAGGTCGCGAGATGCTGTCCCATCCGGTCGAGACCCTGCCCGGCGTGGATGAGACCGTCGCCCGTCTGGCCGAGACTTACCGCCTCGTGCTTGTGACCAAGGGCGACCTTCTGGATCAGGAACGCAAACTCGCCGCCTCCGGCCTTGGTGAGATGTTCAATGCTGTCGAGATCGTGTCCGAAAAGGACAGCAGCACCTACGAGCGCGTCTTCGCCCGCCACGGAACGGGCGCCGATGAGGCCATGATGGTGGGCAATTCCATGAAATCCGACGTCCTGCCCGCCATCCAGGCCGGCGCATGGGGCGTACACATCCCGTACCACATTACTTGGGCGCACGAGTTGGCTGACGCCCCCGAGGGTCATCCCCGCTACTATTCGCTCAGCCGCATTGATGAACTTGATAATTTGCTAGAACACATAACAAAGTAATGTGAAAATAATCGAGTTGCATTAGATTAATTGAATAGTGAACGGAACCAATCAAGATTTCTGGAAACAATGGCTAAGCTTAGACACAATCATGCCTTGATGTGTCAATGTTCGATGCAATTATGTTACATAGATGAACCTTAGGTAACGTTTTAGCCTCAATCCGAACAACTAAAAGAACGGCTCAGCTTGACCTTGCACTGCGAGTAAAAGTTTTTGGCAGACCTGAGTTCGACTTTTGTCGTCATCTAAAGGTCTACCCCCACATGCGCCTTACTCGTCCCCATCTGTTGGCTTCCACCATTCTCGCTGGCGCGCTGGCCGCCACGGGCGTCGCTGCCCAAGAGGCTCCCGCCGCTCCGGCCACCGCTCAGGATCAGGCATCCGATCTGGGCGAGATCGTCGTTACCGGTTCGCGTATCCGTCGTTCTGCTGCCAATGCCCCAACCCCGCTGATCCAGGTCACGCAGGAAGAGATCCTGTCGACCGGCCAGACCAGCCTGATCGACTATCTGGCCACCATTCCGGCCCTGTCGAACTCGCAGGTTCCGTCCGACACCACCGGCTCGTCGCTGAACACCGGCGGCCTGTCGCTGGCCAACCTCCGCTCGCTGGGTGCCAACCGCACCCTGACGCTGGTTGATGGCCGTCGCCATGTCGGTTCTTCGGGCGGCGAGCTGTCGGTTGACGTGGACTCCATCCCGCGCCTGCTGATCCAGAACGTGGAAATCATCACCGGCGGCGCATCGTCGGTTTACGGCGCAGACGCCGTCTCGGGCGTGCTGAACTTCATCCTCAAGAAAGACTTCGAGGGGATGGAGATCGACGCCAACTACGGCCTGATCAACGATAACGGCGAAGCTACCCGCCGCGTCTCGGGCCTGATCGGCAAGAACTTCATGGACGATCGCCTGAACGTCTATGCCCACGCCGAGTGGGAAAAGATCGACAACGTGGATTCCAACGACATCGACTGGATCCGCCGCGCACCGATCCGCCTGGGCATCGACGCCGACCCGAACTCGGCCGTCTATGATGGCGTTCTGGACGCCACCATGTTCTACGGCGTGAACCGTCTGGACATCCAGCCATGGCGTCAGACCACCCTCGCCAACATCCAGCGCCCGAGCGCACTGGCCAACCCGAACGTCCCGTATCAGGACTGCTTCAGCAACGGTGGCTTCAGCTACGCTGCCAACTGCTTCGGCATCACCCCGGGCAAGACCTTCGTTTATGACGGCAGCGTCGGCCGCGACGCCAACTTCGGCCAACGCGTCGGCAACACCGGCATCAACCGTCCGTACAACATCGGCGGCGACGGCATGCCGCTGGGCGAGGTTGCAGGCTTCAGCCGTATTCCGGCCTCGGAGTCGCAGCGCTATCAAGTCGGCACCAACTTCCGCATCACCGACGAGATCAACTTCCACGCATCGGCCAAATACGTCACCGAAGAAACCTTCATGCGTGGCCAGCCGACCTTCTTCGACATTGATCTCGACAACGGCTCCTACGGTGCCAACGAGACCAACTCGATCTGGGGCACCTCGGCCTTTGACCTGCGCTGGGCGGACAACGCCTTCCTGCCGCAGAACATCAAGGATGCTATCGCCAACAACCGCATCGACATCTATGCCCCGCCGACCGCTGGCGCTCAGGGCGAACTGCTCGAATCCCGCGCCCTGCCGATCGCCCGTCACTCTTTGTTCGGTCCGGAACGCTCGCAGGCCAACAAGCGTGACCTGCAACGCTACGTCGTCGGCTTTAACGGCGACCATGGCCAGATCGGCTTCATGAAGCGTTTTGGCTGGGATATCGGCTACACCTACGGCAAGGCCGAGATCGAGAACATCGAACGCGCCGTCGACACCCAGCGCATGGCTCTGGCCGCTGACGCCGTGGTCGATACCGCAGGCATCCTGGGCCAAGCCGGCGCTATCGTCTGCCGCTCGACCCTGCTGAACGCCCAAGGCCTCGAAGTCGCCGACCGTCACCGCGGCGGCCTGCTCACCGACACCGAATACGGCCGCAACTCGCTGCGCGACTGTACCCCGCTGAACGTCTTCGGCGCTGGCAACCAGTCGGCAGAAGCGCTGCAGTACATCGACGCGGCTGTCCGCGTTGAGGAAATGAACGAGCAGCATCAGGCCATCGCCTCGATGAACACCGAGCTGTGGGACCTGTGGGGTGCCGGTAACCTCGGCTTCGCCTTCGGCGGTGAATGGCGCAAGGAAACCACCTCGGCCATTGGCCGCTCGGCCACCGCTGGCGACCGCCTGCTGTTCCTGAACACCGGCGCTGACTTCCCTGAAGTCTCCTACGAGTCGAAGGAACTGTTCACCGAGCTTTCGATCCCGCTGTTCCGTGACAGCAAGCTGGGCGAATACGCCGAACTCAGCGGCTCGTACCGCTGGGCCGACTATTCGACCGTCGGCAATGTCGACGTCTATGGCGTGAACCTGGTCTATCGTCCGATCCCGGACATCACCTTCAAGACCTCGTTCAACACCTCGGTTCGCGTGCCGAACCTGGCCGAGAACTACTCGCCTTACGGCCAGACCTTCGCCAACAACTTCTCCGACCCTTGCGCTACCGCCAACATCGTGGCTCTGGACGACCAGACCAAGAAGGCCAACCGCATCAAGAACTGCACCACCTTGGCAGCCCAGCAAGGTCTGACCTTCGATTTCGCCGGTGCCACCGACACCAACGTTGACGACTTCCGTCCGAACTACACCTCGGGCATCGCCGGCGTCTCGGGCGGCAACCCGAACCTGCAACCGGAAGAGTCGGAATCCTTTACATTCTCGACCGTCTTCCAGCCGCGCTTCATCCCGAACCTGACCCTCGCTCTGGATTACTATGAAATCCGCATCGACAAGGTCATCGCTTCGGTTTCGGCTGCCGGTGCTGCTGCAAACTGCGTCGACGGTGCAGAACTGAACACCGAAGCCTGCGCCACCATCTTCCGCACCAATCCGGACATCCCGTTCGGCATGGGTGCCCCGTCGGGTGACCCGATCGGCGGCTTCATCCAGCAGTCGTTCAACTACGCGGCGCTGGAAACCCGTGGCCTCGACTTCACCGGTGCCTACCGCCTGAACACCGCAGACTGGGGCAAGAACTGGGGCGAGTTCGACTACCGCCTCAGCGGTTCGTGGCTGATCGAGCAGAAGCAGTACCTGAACGAAGCCGATCCGGGCGACTACGACGAACTGGCCGGTGGCTTCAGCGGAACCCAGGCCTACCCGCGTGTCCGTCTGGCTTCGTCGCTGACCTGGCGTCCGAACGAGACCTGGAACATCAACTGGACCGCCGACTGGCAGTCCGCAACCAACATCGTCCGCCCGCGTGACTTCATCAACAACGCAGACAGCCGTCTGGTTGACCAGATGAACACCGGCAACTTCACCCGCCACGACATCACGGTCCGCTACAACGTCCGTGACGACCTGACCGTGCGCGCCGGTGTTGTGAACGTCTTCGATGCCGAACAACGCGACATCCTGGGCACCACCATCAA
>JAEZHG010000227.1 GCA_023436945.1 Pseudomonadota bacterium
GCCGCGCGGGTCAATGCCGCGCGCGACCGTCTGTTAGGCTAGATCAGCAAGCACCTTTGGGGCGCGGCTCTTTCATCAGAACCAGCTCTTCTGCTGCCGTCGGGTGAACCGCGCAGGTGGCATCCCACTGTGCTTTCGTCAGGCCCGCCTTCACGGCAATACCGGCCAGCTGGATCATCTCGGGCGCGTCCGGGCCAACGATGTGGCAGCCGACGACCTTCTGACTTTCGGTCTCGACCACCAGCTTCATCAGCGTACGATGCTCTGAGCCATAGAAGGCGTATTTCATCGGGCGGAAGTCGGCGACATAGACATCGATCTCGCCCTTACCCGAGCGACGCGCATCGGCTTCGCTGAGACCCACAGTGCCAACCGGAGGCTGGCTGAACACGGCCTTGGCGATGGTGTCGTGATCCACCGACTGCGGATTGTTCTTGAACACGGTCTCGTGGAAGGCGACGGCCTCGCGGATGGCGACAGGCGTCAGGTTCACGCGGTCCGTCACGTCACCCACGGCCCAGATATTGTCAGCCGTCGTCTTGGAATATTCGTCGACCTTGATCGCCCCGCCATCAGTCAGTTCGACGCCAGCGGTTTCGAGGCCAAGATCCTTCACATAGGGCTTACGGCCCGTCGCGAACATAACGACATCGCTCTCGATGTCCTCGCCATTGGTGAAGCTGCTGAGAAGGCCGGTTTCGGTCTCGGTGATGGAGCAGTGCTCGGCATTCAGCACCACCTTGATGCCGTAACGCTCGATCTCGCGTGTCAGGTGCGCGCTGACGTCCTCGTCAAAGCCGCGCAGGATGCCCGTGCCGCGATAGACCAGCGTGGTTTCGACACCAAGGCCCGCAAAGATACCCGCGAACTCGACCGCGATATAACCGCCGCCCACGACCACAATGCGCTTGGGCAGTTCCGGCAGGTGGAAGGCTTCTTCCGAGGTGATGGTCAGGTCAGAACCCGGGAACTCCGGTACAAACGGACGGCCACCGACGGCGATCAGGATACGTTCTGCAGTGATGGTCTGGCCGGTACCGACGATCTCGACCGTATTCTTGTCCTTCAGGACAGCGCGACCATTGATGACCTCAACGCCCGCCTTGGCCAGATTGGCATTATAGAGGCCCGACAGACGCGCGATCTCGGTTTCCTTGGCATTGCGGAACTTGACCCAGTCAAAATCGGCATCGCCCACCGTCCAGCCAAAGCCCTCGGCCACTTCAAGCTGGTGGCTAAATTCCGAGGCCATCACCATGAATTTCTTGGGAACACAGCCACGGATCACGCAGGTGCCGCCCACGCGGTATTCTTCCGCCACAGCGACCTTCTTGCCGCCCATGGCCGTCAGTCGGGCCGCACGAACGCCCCCCGATCCAGCGCCAATGACGAACAGATCATAGTCAAACGAATGGGACATAAAGGGCTCCGCTGCGAACTGGCAGAAACTGAAATCTTGGCCGTTATCTAGGTATCGGCCCGCTACCTTGCGAGGGGGCATGTCAGCCCTCGCGCCATAAATCTTTTCAAACGCCCAGGGTCTTGAAGCCGTCGTCGGTGCCAATCACTGCCAGATCGGTCAGGCCGAGGAACAAGCCGTGTTCGACCACGCCAGTGATGGCCTTGAGATCAGCAGCCAGCTTGACCGGATCAGCGATCACACCCTTAGCGGCGTCATAAATGACATTGCCGCCATCGGTGCGGACCATGCCGCGATCCGCCTGACGCACGGTCGCCTCGCCCAACCCGTGAGCGGCCAGAACGGCGTTGATACGCGCCCCCGTGGTCTTGTGACCAAAGGCCACCACTTCGATCGGCAGCGGGAATGCGCCCAGTTGCTCAACCGCCTTGGCCTCGTCCGCGATGACGATGCAGCGGTCGGAGGCTTCCCAGACAAGTTTTTCGCGCAGCAGAGCCGCCCCACCGCCCTTGATCAGGGCAAGGTTCGGGCCGATCTCGTCAGCACCATCCACCGTCAGATCAAGGCGCGGCGTGTCTTCCAGAGTGGACAGGGTCAGACCCAGTTCACGCGCCAGATCAGCCGTCTTTTCCGAAGTCGGAACGCATTTCAGGTCCGGCAGATTACGCTCGGCCAGAGCCTTGACGAACCACGCCGCGGTCGAGCCTGTACCGAGGCCGACCTTCATGCCCGCCTCTACATATTGGGCGGCGGCATAGCCGGCGTTCTTCTTCTGGATGTCGCTCACTTCTTAGCTGCTTTCTTGGCACGCATCATGTCCATGAACCGTGTGGCCCAACCGGACTTGTTGACTTGCGGTGCCCGCGCCAGCGCCAGCTCCCCCGCCCCTACACTTTTCGTCACCACCGACCCCGAGCCGACCATGGCTCCATCCCCGATAGTGACAGGCGCGACCAGCGAGCTGTTCGAGCCAACGAAAGCGCCCTCGCCCACCTCGGTGCGGTGTTTGAAGAAGCCATCATAGTTACAGAAGATCGTGCCCGCGCCGATGTTCGCGCCCGCGCCCACAGAACCGTCGCCCAGATAGGCCAGATGGTTGGCCTTGGCACCGGTGCCCAGCGTGACGTTCTTTACCTCGACGAAGTTGCCGATCTTGACCTTTTCGCCAAGGTCCGCACCGGGACGAAGGCGGGCGTAAGGGCCGACCTCGGCCTTGGGGCCAACCTTGGCACCTTCGATATGCGAGAAGCTGCGGATACGCGCACCACTTTCGACCACCGCACCGGGACCGAAGACTACGAACGGTTCGATTGTCACGCCAGCTGCGATCTGGGTGTCATAGGCAAAGTGCACGGTTTGCGGCGCGCTCATCGTCACGCCATTGGCCATGAAGGTTTCGCGCTGAACCTTCTGGAACAGGGCCTCGGCGTCGGCCAGTTCGGCCTGCGAGTTCACGCCCATCACGGCATCTTCGTGAGCGAAAACAGCGCGGGTGTCGTGGCCTGCCTTGCGGGCCAGTTCGACAACGTCGGTCAGATAGTATTCGCCCTTGGCGTTATCGTTCTTCACATCGGCCAGTAGTTCGAACAGCATCTTGGCCGGTGCCGCCATCACTCCCGAGTTGCAAGAACGAATGGCCAGAACCTCTGCGCTGGCTTCCTTGGCCTCGGTGATCGCAACGAGCGTCTCACCCTCGATGACCAGACGGCCATAGGCCCCCGGATCGCGGGCCTCGAAACCGATGACGCTGACGCCCTTGCCGCCGAACACAGGCTCAATGTCCTTGGCCTTCAGCAGCGGCACGTCGCCATAGGTGATAACCACATCACCATCGAAATCTTTCAAAGCCTCTTCGGCGGCGCGCACGGCGTGTCCGGTGCCGCACGGCGGGTCTTGGACGGCGATAGCGTCCTCGCCCAATCGCTTGACGATATGGGTACGTACTTCCGGCGAGTGGTTGCCCACCACGACGACAATCTTCTCGCATCCCAGAGCCTCGGCGGCATCAATGGCGTGATCCACCATGGCGCGATGTCCGACAGGGTGCAGGACCTTGGGCAGCGACGACTTCATGCGTGTGCCTTGGCCGGCGGCAAGAATGATGGCGGCGCGTTTGCTGGAAATGCTGGTCATGAATCGTCTCGGAGGCTAGTCGACATTAGGCTCTAAACCATCCAACGCCTGAACGGGAGACACCAATGACCGAACGCGATCTTGAAGGCTGGACGATTGCCTTTGATCTGGACGGCACCTTGGTGGATTCCGCACCTGACTTGATCGGCACGCTGAACCGTCTGCTGGAAAAAGAAGGCCTGCCTCCGCGACCAGTCGAGGCCGCGCGCCATCTGGTCGGTCACGGCGCACTGGCGCTGCTCAAGAACGGATTCGCCGAGGCGGGGGCAGAGTGGAACGAGGATAACAGCAAGGCGCTGTTTGACGCCTTCCTAGCCGACTACAACGCCAATATCGCCGTCGATACCGCGCCCTTCCCGTCCTGCCTCGATGTTCTGGACCGTCTGGCCGCACGTGGGGCAACGCTGGTCGTCGCCACCAACAAGCGCACGGACCTGTCCACCAATCTAATGGACACTCTGGGCATCAGCAGCCGCTTCGCCGCCATCGTCGGTCCCGACATCGTCTCCGCCAAGAAGCCGGACGGTGCCCACATCCGCGAAGCCGTTCTGAAGGTCGGCGGCGATCCGGCCAAGGCCATCATGGTCGGCGATTCCACCATCGACACCCGTGCCGCTGCACACGCCAATATCCCGTGCATCCTCGTGAGCTTTGGATACAGTGATGTGCCGCTGTCCGAAATGGGCGGCGACATCACCATCGACCACTACGACGAGTTTGACGCCGCGCTAGCCAAGCTGATGTGAACGCCTCCGAGATGAAAACCCGCCACAGAGCCAAAACCATCTACACCTATGCTGTTCACGCAGCCTTCTGGTTAGGTCTGATCGGGTTTGGGGTTTTCAATCTCTACGCCTTACATAGCTTCCGTAAGCAGCATGTCGTTGTCGATGCGATGAGCCTTGCCTTCTCAGAGGGTTATAAGCAGGTCACGTTCAAGACCGTGATGATGCTCCACTTATCCAAAGCTCCCACCTATCATGCCTGTGGTACTGTCGACGGTCAGCCTGCAGTTTATGTCCAAGAAAGGCTTCACGTCTTGGGGCGTGAGCCTGCCGCCGCATATCGTTTAAGAAGGCTCTGCGAGAGCGGACGCAGAATAATATTCTAGATAATCTATAGATTGATTTAGAACTTCTAACACCGCCACAGGTTGCCCACAGCACCGCAACACCAGACATAGGCTACCTGATATCAGGTGAGACTATGATCCGTCGCTTCTTCGCTATTCCCCTTTGGAAACGCACATTTGCGGGCCTTGCCCTCGGCGTGGTGGCGGGCCTTCTGCTCGGCAAGCTGGCCCCCGTCATCCTGCAGCCGATCGGTGACGTCTATCTGAACCTGATCCGCATGGTGGTGGCCCCTCTGGTGCTGTTCACCATCGCCAGTTCCATCGCCAAACTGGGCGAAGGCGTGGGCGCTGTCCGGCTGGGCGTGCGGACCATCATCTGGTTCGCCATCACTTCGCTGCTAGCGGTGCTGGTGGGTTTTGCGACGGCCCACATCATTAATCCGGGCGTCGGTCTGACAGATCTGCCACTGGGCGAGGTCAAGGCGCGTGAAATCCCCCCGCCGCTGCAGGTCCTGCTGGATATCGTCCCGCGCAATCCGTTTGCCGCGCTCAGCGAAGGTAAGGTGCTGCAGATCATCTTCTTCTCTGCCTTTGTGGGCGCCGCCCTTGTGGCGCTGGGTGACCGCGCCCAGACGGCCCGCCGCGTAGTGGACGAAGGCGCAGCCATTGTCTTCCGCATCACCCGCTGGATCATCCAACTGACTCCGTTCGGCGTTTTTGCCCTGATCGGTTCGGTCGTCGGGGGTTATGGCTGGGAAAGCCTGCTGCCTCTGGGCAAGTTTATTCTGGCCATCTACGCCGCCTGCCTGTTCCACATTCTGGTTGTCTATTCGGGTCTGCTGAAGGTTCACGGCCTTAAAGCTACCAGCTTCTTCCGTGGAGCCTTCGCGGCCCAACAGACGGCCTTTGCCACCTCCTCCTCGCTGGGCACGCTGCCTATCACGCTTCGCCAGACGGTCGAGCGTCTGGGCGTGCCGCAGGCCTATGCCGCCTTTGCCGTGCCGCTGGGTGCCAATGTGAAGATGGACGGCTGCGGTGCCATCTATCCGGCCATCGCCGCCATCTTCATCGCCCAGTACTTCCAGATCGACCTGACGGTAACCCAATACATCCTGATCGGCCTGACAGCGGTTCTGGGCTCGCTCGGCACCGCCGGCGTTCCGGGCACGTCCATCGTCATGCTGACCCTGACCCTGTCCACCGCAGGGCTGCCGCTGGAAGGTATTGGCTACATCGTCGCCATCGACCGCATCGTGGACATGATGCGCACCGCCACCAATGTGACGGGCCAGATGCTGGTGCCTGTACTGGTTGCCAAGGAGGAAGGCATCCTCAACGAGGATATCTATGACGGTCGCGTTGCATGGCTTCCCGGTGATCCGGATAGCGAAACGCCAGAAAACACTATTACCTCAGGTATTTGATAAGTTTGGACTTGCCGTCGGGAGATTCGCGGACTAAATCACCGCCTCCCGACGCGGTTCTTGCGAACCCGTTCCAGAGATGGACGCGTAGCTCAGCGGGAGAGCACCTCGTTCACACCGAGGGGGTCACAGGTTCAATCCCTGTCGCGTCCACCATCTCCTCCCCTTAGATTTCAGAAATCTTTTTCCAGCTAAGCTCGCAGGCTGATCACGCCGCGCGCCTAATACTGAACTGTAAAAAATCTAGATTTTTTATGGCACCGTTTGCACGCTTAAGCGTTGGTGTGGGTAGTAGGTGTGTTGTGCGCTTTTTAACTGCGGATCGGGGGGTGTGAATGGGCCTCGAACCTAGCAGTATGCTCACTGGAAATGTTCGGGATTCCTGTAATGTCTGATGCCCTCGCTGGTCGCCGCATCCTCATCGTGGAAGATGAATCGCTTGTCTCCATGCTGCTGGAAACCATTTTGGAGGATCTCGGCTGCGAAACCGTAGGTCCAGCTGGCACGGTCACTGATGGCCTTGGAATCGCGCGACAGGGAAACATGGACGCCGCCCTACTGGACGTGAACGTCGCGGGTGAGCTGGTATTTCCGATTGCCCAGACCCTGAAAGATCGCGGTGTGCCGTTTGTCTTTTCGACAGGCTATGGCGAAGGCGGCCTTCCTGAAAACTGGCGTGGCAACACCACCATCCAAAAGCCCTTTACCGAAGCCGCTGTACGCGACGCCCTAATCAAGGCCCTGGGCGTTTAAAGCCACTTATCCACACCCTACCCGTCTAAAGATGGCGGTTTGTGCTCGCCCTAGTCTGTGGGCGTGGTTCAAATCCCGTCCAAAGAATAAAGTTACGGGAGGGTGCGATGACCACCAATATTCTGATCGGTGATGCGCCACTGAAGCTGGAGCAGCTTCGCGCTGCACTGCATGGACCTGTTCATATTGCGCTGAGCGATAGCGCATGGAACGCCGTAGATCGGGGCGCAGAGATCATTGCCCAGATCGTTCGCGAAGGCCGCACGGTCTATGGCGTGAACACCGGCTTTGGCCTTCTGGCTAACACCTCCATCGCGACGGGTGATCTGGAGACACTTCAGAAAAATCTGGTGCTCAGCCATGCCTGTGGTGTTGGCGAGCCACTGTCTGCGGGCGTTACGCGACTATTGATGGTGCTGAAGATCGCCTCTCTGTCCAAAGGCGCATCGGGTATCCGTCGCAAGACGCTGGAGGCGCTGATTGCCCTCGCCAATGCCGACATTCTGCCCGTCATTCCGTCCAAAGGCTCTGTGGGGGCATCAGGCGATCTGGCACCGCTAGCCCATATGTCGTGCGTGCTGATCGGTGTGGGCGAAGCGTGCCACGACGGTCACCATCTGGATACAACCGCTGCCCTCGCCCGTGTCGGCCTGACGCCTCTGGTGCTCGGCCCGAAAGAAGGGCTGGCACTATTGAACGGCACCCAGTGCTCGACGGCGCTAGCACTGGCTGGCCTGTTCGCCACCGAAGATGTGTTCAGCGCGGCCCTGACGGCGGGTGCCATGTCGGTAGACGCTCTGAAAGGCTCGGACGCCCCGTTTGATGCCCGCATCCACGCCCTTCGCGGGCACCCCGGACAGATGGATGTCGCCAAGGCACTTCGTGAACTGATGGCCGGTAGCGCCATCCGCGACAGCCATCGCCACGATTGTTCAAAGGTACAGGACCCCTATTCCCTGCGCTGCCAGCCGCAGGTGATG
Source organism: Pseudomonadota bacterium (assembly GCA_023436945.1). Lineage (GTDB taxonomy): Bacteria > Pseudomonadota > Alphaproteobacteria > Caulobacterales > Caulobacteraceae > Brevundimonas. The sequence continues at coordinate 7,783 of JAEZHG010000227.1, forward strand.
GGCGCGACGCTGGATATCATCCGCAACGCTGCCATCACCCTTGAGCGTGAAGCCAATGCGGTGACCGATAATCCGCTGGTGTTCCTCGATGATGGCGATGTGATCTCGGGAGGCAATTTCCACGCCGAGCCTGTCGCCTATGCCGCCGACCAACTGGCCATGGCCCTTTGCGAGATCGGCAATATCAGCGAGCGCCGCACCTCGATCCTAGTCGATCCCAAGATGAGCGATCTGCCCGCCTTCCTTGTTCGTGAAAGCGGCCTGAACTCGGGCTTTATGATCGCACAGGTAACCGCCGCCGCACTGGTGGCCGAGAACCGCATGCTGTCCCACCCGTGCAGCGTCGATACAGTGCCGACCAGCGCCAATCAGGAAGACCATGTTTCCATGGCCACCCATGGTGCGCGTCGCCTGCTGGACATGGCCGAGAACGCTGCAACCGTTGTCGGGATCGAGCTTCTGGCTGCGGCGCAGGGCGTGGATTTCCACCGCCCGCTAACCAGCTCACCCATGCTCGAAGACGCCTATTCCATAGTGCGCGAGGCGGCCCAACCCTATACTGAAGACCATTATTTCGCGCCCGATATTGCCCGCGCCACGCGCACGGTGCAGGACGGTCGCTACCGTAAGTTTGTGCTTTCGCTTATGCCTTCTGCATAAAGCGCTGTATCAACGTGCAAACCAGTTTCGCGTTCGAGGTCGAGATGCAAAAAAAGGCTGTTGTTCTTCTGGGCATTGCCGCAGTCGTGCTGGCGGGCATCGCCTGGTTTGGACTGACGGTATGGTCTGACATCCGCAGCGAGTCGGGTGGTAACGCCAGCGGCCCTGCCCTCAGCATCGACGTCGTCGCACCCAAGGCACCGGAGCCGGTCCAGTCCACGGGCCAGCTTTCGGTGGGTGAACTGAGCAACGGTTACGAACACACGGCGACCATCGAAAAGACCGAGGAAACGCCAGCCGAAGATCCCGAAGCCTATACTTCGTGGAACGACGACAACTGGTCGAACGACCGCGCTCCGGTCTCCAGCGATGACAAGCGCGTCTATCAATCAGAAGGCAAGGAAAAGGCCGCCAGCGTTACCGTGAAGGTGCCACAGGGCGAATAGGCCTTATCGGGCCGCAACCAGCGGGGCGCGCTTAAGGGCCGCCAGACCGGGCGCATTCACACAGAAACAGGCCGTGCGCAGTTGCCGCGACATGGTCTCGAAAACGGCCACCACGTCCTCGGTTGACTGGGTGGCCGCTTTTATAACGCCCGATGCCACGCCCACGATATCGGCCCCCAGACGGATCGCCTTGGCCGCATCGACACCATCACGAATGCCGCCCGATCCAATCAGAACCACATCCGGCAAGGCGTTGCGCACCTCTGCAATCGCCCGAGCCGTAGGGATACCCCATGCGGCAAAGGCCGATGCGTGGTTGCGGTCATGATCGGTCGTGGAGCGTTCGCCCTCGATCAGGCCCCAGTTCGCACCACCAGCTCCGGCCACATCAATCGCCGCTGCGCCCATCGCGACCAGTCGCTCTGCCGTGGTGGCGGAAATTCCTGCGCCTGTTTCCTTGACCACCACCGGAATATCCAGATCGCGGATCAGGGCATGCAGCGCAGACGCCACGCCCCACCAGTCGCGGTCGCCTTCGGACTGGCAGGCTTCCTGAAGCGGGTTCAGATGCACAATCAGGGCATCGGCGTCGATCATCTCGACCAGCTTCATCGCCTCGTCACGCCCGACCCCACGTGTCAGTTGCGCCGCGCCGATATTGGCCAGAAGCGGAACTTCGGGCGCACGCTGGCGTAAGGAGCGGTCAAGGCCATGGCTTGCTGCGCCATCTTCGAGTGCAGCCCTTTGCGACCCCACGGCCAGCGCGATACCCAGTCGTTGAGACGCCTCGGCCAGACGTAGATTGATGGCCTCTGCTCTCGCGGCGCCACCCGTCATGGCACTGATGAGGAAGGGCGCGCGCATTCTGCGGCCCAGAAAATCTACGCCCAGATCAATCCGGTCATAGTCCACATCCGGCAGGGCCTCGTGCACAAAACGCCAGTCATCAAAGCCCGTCGCCAAGGCGTGACGCCCACGACCATCCAGCACCACATCCAGATGCTGGTCCTTGCGGCTGGTGATCGTAGGCGCACTCATGACCCGTTACCGTAAAAGGGCGGACGCCCGCCCCAATCAGGGCTGGCGTTCAACCGTGAGAATGTAGCTGCCCGTCGAGTTCGGCGCATAGCTGGTCGCGCGCACGACATAGGTGCCTTCGGTACGGGCGGTCCAGTTCAGACG
>JAEZHG010000269.1 GCA_023436945.1 Pseudomonadota bacterium
GTATCGACCATGTGGGTCTGGGCGGCGATTTCGACGGCGTGGATAGCCTGCCGGTCGATGTCGAGGCCGTGGATGCCTATCCGCGCATTCTGGCCCGCCTGATCCAGAACGGCTGGACCGATGCCGATATCCGCAAACTGGCTGGCGAGAACATGCTGCGCGTCATGCGCCGTGTGGAGGCGGTCTCTGCGGCCAAACAGTCGGAGCGCCCGAACCTGTCACGTCTGCCTACCAACTGACCGCTGTGCGGAGTTCGAGGTCACAAACCTCGAATCTCTGCATCCGCATGAGAGTTGATTGAGTGAAGATTTTTCGCCTTTGACGATACTTGTTCGCTCAATATCGATTTTCTTGTGAAAAAAATATCGACGAAAAAGGGAGTGCAAATCTGCACTCCCTTTCTTTGTTCTAGACTTGGAAATGACCCGTCTGGCGAAGCCCTTCCCAGAGGGTGATGCCCGCGGTGACCGACAGGTTCAGCGAGCGCGCATCCGGTTGGAGCGGGATGACAACGCGTTCGTCCGCGGCGTCATGCACACAGTCGGGCGCGCCCTTACTTTCCTTACCAAACAATAGGATATCGTCGGTTTCGAACTGGAAATCAGGCATTGGTGTGGCGCCTTTGGTGGTCATGAGGACCAGTCTTCCGGCGGGCTTGTCACGCAGAAAATCTTCCCAACTGGCGTGTCTCGTCATGTGCGAGAGGGGGCCATAGTCGAGTGCCGCACGTTTCATGGCACGGTCGTCGAAGGTGAATCCGGTCGGCTCTATCACGTGTAATTCGACGCCAAAACAGGCGCTGAGACGGATACAGGCCCCGACATTCTGCGGGATATCAGGTTGAAAAAGGGCGATACGCATTCTAATCCCCATGATACGCGCGGGGTGTGGTCTTGTCGCGGGTTTTGTTGCGACCGTTTCTCAAGTTGTGGCGTTCGTTTGTCACGGAATGGTTTAAACTGAGGCCCGATGCCAAGGTTATCTCTTCGAAGGTGAGGATCGTACCGACGCGAGCTTCGTCAAAACGGAGCCAGTCGGATTGCAGAGGTGAGACGCGTGGCCGAATCGGTCGTGAATTCAGAGGGGCCTGATGGCCACAACGGCGGTGGTGAAGCCACACGCCGCGATTTCATCCATATTGCTGCCGGTGCGGCTGCTGCGGGGGCAGGGGCGATGATCGCCTGGCCGCTCATCAACCAGATGAGCCCCGCTGCCGACACCCTGGCTTTGGCGTCGATCGAGTTCGATGTCTCCAAGGTTCAGGAAGGCCAGCAGGTTGTAATCAAGTGGCAGGGCAAGCCGGTGTTCGTGCGCTATCGCACCCCGGCAGAGCTGGCCAAGGTTAAGGCTGAAGGTGAAGTCGGCAGCCCGCCCGAGAGCGACGCTGCACGCACGAAGGAAGGCCACGAGAAATATCTCGTCGTCATCGGTTCCTGCACCCACTTGGGCTGTGTTCCGACCTTCAACGCCGGTGAATACGGCGGTTGGTTCTGCCCGTGCCACGGCTCTCACTACGATGCCTCGGGTCGTATCCGTAAGGGTCCGGCACCGCTCAACCTCGTCGTGCCGAAATATGAATACCTGTCCGACACCCGCGTGAAGATCGGCTGAGGACGGAGACAGGACCCATGAGCAATCACGAATCCACTTACGTCCCCAAGACGAAGATCGAGCAGTGGCTGGATACCCGCCTGCCGATCGTGCGTTTTGGCATGGACTACGCCAATCTGCCGACCCCGCGTAACCTCAACTACTGGTGGACCTTCGGCGGCATTCTGGCGATCTGCCTGATGACGCAGATCATCACCGGTATCGTTCTGGTGATGCACTATACCCCGCACGTCGATCTGGCCTTTGCCTCGGTCGAGCGCATCATGCGCGACGTTCCGGGCGGCTGGCTGATCCGTTATGTGCACGCCAACGGCGCGTCGATGTTCTTCATCGCCGTTTACCTGCACATGCTGCGCGGCCTGTATTACGGCTCCTATAAAGCCCCGCGCGAGATGATCTGGATCATCGGCTGCGTGATCTTCTTCCTGATGATCGCCACTGCCTTCCTCGGCTATGTGCTGCCGTGGGGCCAGATGTCGTTCTGGGGCGCAGAGGTTATTACCAACCTGATCGGTGCTATTCCGGTGGTCGGCGAGCCGATCCTGGTCTGGCTGCGTGGCGGTCCGGCTATCGATAACGCCACCCTGAACCGCTTCTTCTCGCTGCACTACCTGCTGCCGTTCGTCATCCTCGGCTGCGTCGTCCTTCACCTTTGGGCGCTGCACGCTGCTGGCCAGAACAATCCGGTCGGCATCCTGATCCCGAAGGATCGCGAGAAGAAGGACATGCTGCCGTTCCACCCGTATTTCACGGTCAAGGACGGTTTCGCCATCATCCTGTTCTTCATCCTGTTTGCTGTGTTCGTGTTCTACAACCCGAACGCTCTGGGCCACGCCGACAACTACATTCCGGCCAACCCGCTGCAGACGCCGGCGCACATCGTGCCAGAGTGGTACATGCTGCCGTTCTACGCCATCCTGCGCGCTGTTCCGGACAAGTTCGGCGGCGTGGTAGCGATGTTCGCCGCCATCGGCGTGCTGTTCGTCCTGCCGTGGCTGGATACATCCAAGGTGCGCTCGATGCGCTACCGTCCGACGATGAAGACCCTCTTCATCATCTTCCTGTTCGTCTGCTTCGGCCTTGGCTGGTGCGGCGCACAGCTGCCGGACGCTCCGGTTGTTCCGGGTATGCCGAGCTTCAACCTGATCGATGGTCAGTTGAACTCCTACCTGTGGCTGACCCGTTTCCTGACGGCTTACTACTTCATCTTCTTCCTGGTCCTGATGCCGCTGGTCGGCCTCAAGGAGAAGCCGCTGCCGATCCCGGCAACGATTTCGGAGCCCGTGCTCCCGAAGACTGAAGCCGAGAAGGCCTAAGCGCGATGAACAACGAGAAAAAGATGTCCTTCCGCAAGATCATCGTCTCTGCCGTTGCTGCTGCCGGTATCGCAGCTGTCGCTTCGCCGGCCTTCGCGGCCGGTGAGGCGAAGCACCCGCGCAACGGTAACTTCAGCTTTGCTGGTCCGTTCGGCACCTTCGACCAAGGCCAGCTGCAACGCGGCTACAAGGTCTATCGTGAAGTCTGCGCCTCGTGCCACAGCATGGAGCACCTGCACTTCCGTAACCTTGGCGACAAACACGGCCCGTTCTACGATCCGAAGTACCCGAACCCGAACGACAACCCTGTTGTGAAGGCTCTGGCTGCCGAGCTTCAGGTTGCGGATATCGATTCAGAGACCGGCGAAGCCATCATGCGCGACGCCACCACCGCCGATAAGTTCCCGAACCCGTATCCGAACGCCACGGCGGCTGCCGCTGGTAACGGTGGCGCGGCTCCGCCGGACCTGTCGGTGATGGCCAAGGCCCGTCACGACGGTGCCAACTACATCTACTCGCTGCTGTCGGGCTATGTTCCGGCTCCGGCGGGCCTGAAGATGGCTCCGGGTCAGAACTACAACCCGTATATGGCTGGCGATCTGACCCCGTTCTGGGAAGGTCAGGGGCCGGTTCCGAAGGGTGGCTTCATCGCCATGCCTCCGCAACTGAGCGACGGTCAGGTCACCTTTGACGATGGCACCGAAGCCACCGTCGATCAGATGGCCAAGGACGTTGCGGCCTTCATCGCCTGGGCTTCCGAGCCGAAGATGGTGGAGCGCAAGCAAACCGGTTTCGGCGTGATGATCTTCCTGATCCTCTTCGCCGGTATCACCTATGCTTCGTACCGTCGTATCTGGAAGGGCGTGGCTCACTAAGCCGCCTCTGACAGAGACAAGATCAAACCCCGCCGGATCGCTCCGGCGGGGTTTTTCTTTGCCCCCCCCATATCTCGACAGGGGCGGAGCATCACCCTAGGGTCCATGGCAAAGTTGAAATGGAGGGGCCTGATGCGCCTGTTTACCACTGCGGCTGTGATGGCCCTGTCCACGGCAATGATGGCCGGTAGCGCCTTTGCTCAGCAGGGCTTTGATGCAGCCCGCATCAGCGAGGAAATCCGTCTGCTGTCCGACGACAGCTTCGAGGGCCGTGGCATCGCCACCCCCGCCGAAGGCCGCGTCATCGAGTTCCTTTCGCAGCGTTTTGCCGAGGCTGGCTTTGCACCGGGCGGTGACAATGGCGGCTGGACGCAGGCCGTGGCCCTGAACCGCATCGCCAGCAGCAACGTCAAGGCGACCCTGCATCAGGCAGGCCAGCATCAGACCCTGACCCAAGGCCAGCAGGTGACCATCAGCTCGCGTCTGCCGGGCGGCAATGTGGACCTGAAGAACACGCCGCTGGTGTTCGTCGGCTATGGCGTCAATGCGCCCGAGCGTGACTGGAACGACTTCAAGGACGTGGATGTGCGCGGCAAGATCATTGTCGTGCTGGTCAACGATCCCGACTTTGAAGAGCCGGAACTGAACACCTTCGGCGGCAAGGCCATGACCTATTACGGTCGCTGGACCTACAAATATGAAGAGGCCGCCCGTCAGGGGGCAGCGGGCGTTCTGATCGTCCACGAAACGGCCCCTGCGGCCTATGGCTGGAACACCGTGGTCAACTCGTGGTCGGTACCGCAGTTCGACATCCTGCGCGCCAATCCGTCCGCCGAGCGCGTGCCGGTCGAGGGCTGGGTGCAGGGCGATGTGGCCAAGCAGATGTTCGCCGCCGCTGGCCTCGACTTCGAAGAGCAAAAGCGTCTGGCCCGCTCCAAGGACTTCCAGCCTGTCGACCTGAAGGCCACAATCGATGTGTCCTTCGATGTGCAGTCCGAACAGATTACCACCCACAATGTTGTGGCTCGTCTTGAAGGCACCACCCGCCCGAACGAGACTATTCTCTATGGCGCGCACTGGGACCACATCGGCATTGACCCGGGCGAGGGCGTGAACGGCGACCGTATCTTCAACGGCGCAGTCGATAATGCTTCGGGCACCATTGCCATCGTCGAGATCGCCCGTCGCTTTGGCGCTGGCCCGCGTCCGGAACGCTCGATTGTTATGGTGGCCTTCACTGGCGAGGAATCCGGCCTGCTGGGTTCGGAGTTCTATGCCGCCAATCCGCTCTATCCGCTGGAAACGACCGTGGCGGGCTTCAACATCGACGCCGCAAACGTCTATGGCCGCAAGGACAAGCTGAACATCACCGGCTTTGGACACTCGGACCTCGATGACCGTCTGGTCGCCGTCGCCACCGCACAGGGTCGTGGCATTGTGCCGGACGCCGGTGCCGCTGCCGGTATCTATTTCCGCTCGGACCACTTCCCGCTGGTGAAGCGCGGCGTGCCGATGTCCTACATCAACTCGGCCGGTGATTTCATCGATGCTCCGATCGAGCCGCGCGTGGCGATGCAGGCTGAGTATGGCCGCACCGGCTACCATCAGGTGGCCGATGAATGGAGCGCCGACTGGGATCTGGCCGGTATGCTTCAGGACATGGAGATCAGCTACAAGGTCGGCGCGGAACTCGCCAACTCGACCCAGTGGCCGGAATGGAAGCCGACGTCGGAGTTCTCGACCGTTCGTGCGACCAGTGCCGACAAGCGACAGTAAGCACTAAAATGTAACATTACAGACTTGTAAGGGCGGCTCTATACAGGGTCGCCCTTATAGTTATGGGAGCGCTGCCTCGGGGGGCGGTGCGTATGGAGGTTCTATGTCCCGTCGTCTTTTTAGCAGCGTTGCCTGCGCCACATTGCTGTTTGCTGCTGTTCCGGCCATGGCGCAGGACTTCTCGGCCAGCGCCCTGTCGGACCAGATCCGCCATATTGCCTCGGATGAATTCCAGGGTCGCTACCCGGGCACCGAGGGCGAGCAAAAGACGCTTGAGTGGCTGCAAGCCCAGTATGAGGGCATGGGCCTTCAACCGGGTGGCCGTGACGGTTCGTGGCTTCAGACCATCGAGCTTGTGCGTCTGACCCCGACGGGCGAGACGACCACCAGCTTCAAACTGAACGGCGCGACCACCAGCCTTGGCAACGACCAGATTTTGCTGCGTGCCATGAACACCGCTGGCAAGGGTGAGATCGCTGACGCCGGTGTGGTGTTTGCGGGTTACGGCATCAATGCGCCGGAACGCGGCTGGGACGACTATGGCAACCTCGACGTGCGCGGTAAGGTCGTGGTGGTGCTGAACGGCGAGCCGGACGGCGTGCTGTTCGATGGCCCGTACCGCACCAACTATGCCTCTGGTGCCTATAAACAGGACGAAGCCTTCCGCCGTGGCGCGGTTGCGGTTCTCACGGTCTCGACGGGTGATTTCGCACGTATGGCTGCGGGCAATGCGCGCCAGCGCACCCTTAGCCCCGGCGCGGCCGAGCTTCAGCTGACGGGTAACATCACGGCTGATCTGGCCAAGTCGTGGGGCATTGATCTGGACTCGGTGACGCCGTTCACCCCGTCAGGCGTGTTCAAGGCCTATGCGGTTCCAGTGACCCTGAGCGCCAAAGCCGAAGAGACCAAGAACATCCTTTCGACCTCGAACCTGATCGCGATCCTGCCGGGTACCGAGCGTCCAAGTGAAACCATCATCTATTCGGTGCACTGGGACCACGTGGGCGTGAACCACAA
>JAEZHG010000305.1 GCA_023436945.1 Pseudomonadota bacterium
ATGTGGTGGCAAAGGTTCTGGCAGCCGCTGGTCCGGCGGGGCTTTCTGCAAACATCGCAGAGCCTGTCTGGCGTCTGCTGATCGACCGCTGCATCGCGCACGAGTTCGAACGCTACGACCAGACCAGAGGTTGAACACCTCGCGAATGATCAAAAGGCGGGCCGCCACGGTCCGCCTTTTTCTATGCCCGCCGGGCGTCAAAATATCTGCGGTTGACCTGTAACGATTGCGGGCCTAGTGCCAGACCTGCGTCAGGTTCCCGCAAGGGATCAAAAGGGAACGGAGTTCAATGCTCCGGCTGTTCCCGCAACTGTAAGCGGTTAGCCCGCACATCACACAGCCACTGGACCCGTTCCGGGAAGGCGATGTGCACGGCCAAGACCCGCAAGCCAGGAGACCTGCCTGTCGCCGTCGTTCTCCATGCGGACGGGATGTTCCGGATGGTCGAGGCAACTCGCGTAACGACCCGCCTGTTCAACCGCGTCGCGGTCGATCACGTGTGTCTGTTCAGATCGCGTGGAGACCGTGTGCGCACCAGTTTGGGACTATCCCATGCGTCGTGTCGCATCTCTGCCTCTGGCCGCCTCGGCTCTGTTGCTGGCTACCCCTGCCCTTGCGGACGATCTGGACCAGATCGCATCGCGCCCCGATGTGGCGGGCCGCGCAGGGGCGACTGCGGTCGAGGACGTGGTTGTCACCGCCAACCGCTCTGCCCAGCCGATTGATCGCGTAGGTGCCTCGGTCAGTGTCTTGACCCGCGCCGCCATCGAGAACGCCCAGCGCCCTGCGGTTTCCGAACTGCTGACCCAGACCCCCGGCGTCACCTACAACCGCAACGGCCCTATTGGTTCGCCGACAGGGGTGAACATCCGTGGAGCTGAGGGCCATCACACCGTCGCCGTGATAGACGGGGTAAAGCTGAACGACCCGTCCTCGACGCAGGGCGGCTTCAACTTCGGTAATTTACTGGTGGGTGATATTGCCCGCATCGAAATCCTGCGCGGCGCACAATCGACCTTGTGGGGCAGCCAAGCCATCGGCGGTGTTGTGAACATCGTCACTGCCGAACCGACCACCGCCTTTGAAGGTAATCTGTCCGCCGAGGCCGGATCATACGGCACGACCTATTTCCGTGGGGCCGTGGGCGGCAGCGACGACCGCGTCACGTGGCGACTGGCCGCCAACCGCTTCGATACCGACGGCTATTCGGCCCTTTCCAGCGGCACCGAGGATGACGGCTATAGCCACACGGGTCTGTCTGGCCGCCTTAACATCAAGCTGGCGGATGATGTGTCGCTCGACCTGCGCTCGGTCTATTCCAGCGGCCAGAACGATGCCGACGCATGGGATTCCGACAGCCGCGAGTTCGGCAAGACCAAAGACCTCGTGGCTTATGCCGGTCTGAACTTCGGCCTGTTCGATGGCCGGATGCAGAACCGTATCGGCTATGCCCAGACCTCGACCGACCGCACGACCTATAACCCCGACAACCAGCTTCAGACCCTGACCTTCGAAGCCACGGGCGATAATCGCCGCTTTGAGTATCAGGGCAGCTTCGCCTTCACCGACACCCTCAACACCACCTTCGGACTTGAGACCGAGCGGTCAGAGATGAAGAGCCGCGCCCCTTCTGACTGGGACGTCAATCCGGCCTTCCAGAAGGGCAAGGCCGATCTGGACAGCGCCTATGCCCAGCTTCAATGGACGGCCATCGAGGGTCTGACCCTGACGGCAGGTCTGCGTTACGACGACCACGCCCAATATGGCGATAACCTGCTGGGCCAGTTCGCCGCCGCATGGACGCCGAACGCAGGCCAGACTGTTGTCCGTGCCAGTTGGGGCCAAGGCTTCCGCGCGCCCGGCCTTTACGAACTCTACAGCGAATACGGCAACCTGACCCTTAAGCCCGAAGCGTTCGACGCTTGGGAAATCGGCGTGCAACAGCGTCTGTCCGAACGCGCCAACGTCACCCTGACCTATTTCAACCGCGAGGCGGACAACGAGATCCGCTATAATGGCTGTGACTTCGGCACGACCGATCCGCTCTGCACCGTCAATGGTGCGACCCGCTGGGGCTACTATGCCAATGCCCTGCGCACCAAAGCCCAAGGCATCGAGTTCAGCACCGCGCTGAAACTGACCGACGCCCTGTCGGTGACCGCCAACTATACGTGGACCGACGCCACGATGGCCTCGGGTGAATATAGCGGCAATCACCTTGCCCGCCGCCCCGAGCACATGGCCAATCTGATCGCCGACTATGGCTGGTCCAGCGGCCTGAAGAGCGGCATCGCCGTGCGCTATGTCAGCGAGACCTTCAACAACGACGCCAATACGGCGGTGATGGACGAATATACCCTCGTCGATCTGCGCCTGTCCTATCCGGTGAACCCGACGACCGAGCTTTATGGCCGTGTCGAGAACCTGACGGACGAAACCTACGAGACCGCCAAGGGATATGGCACTTCGGGCCGCGCCTTCTATGCGGGCGTGCGTTTGAAGTTCTGATCCGAGGCTGAGGGAGACACGGTGAGACTGACACGACGGACATTGCTAACGGGGCTGGGAGCGCCTGCGGTTCTGCCGCTGGTGCCGCGCCGTGCCTTGCCGCGTGTGGTGTCGGTCAATCCGTGTCTGGATGCCATTCTGGTGCACGTCGCCAACCGCAGCCAGATTGTCGCCCTCAGCCACTATTCACGCATTCCGCAGCAATCCAACATCTACGAGATCGCCCGCACCCTGCCCGTCACCCACGGCACGGCCGAGGAAATCATCACCCTCAAGCCAGACTTCCTGCTCTCGACCCCGTTCGAGCCGATGGCGACGCGCTACGCACTGGAGCGGATGGGTATTCCGTCCCACCGCTTCAACATGCCCGAAAGCGTGACCCAAAGCTTTGAACAGGTGCGCGAGATCGCCAGGCTTGTCGGCCACCCCGAACGCGGCGAACGCCTGATTGGCCAGATCAACGCGGCCTTGAATGCCGCCCGCCCCCGTACATCACGTCGCATCAAGGCCTTGATCTACCAGCCCAACGGCTTTGCTGCGGGCAAGGGCACAATGCTGAATGAGATGATGGAACGGGTCGGTCTGGAAAACGTCGCGGGCGATTATGGCGTGGGCAAATGGGGCAATGTGCCGCTCGAACACCTGATCATGAACCCGCCTGAATTGCTGCTCAGTGGCGGAGCCTCTTCGGGCGCATCCAGCCAGTCCAAGCGTCTGATGCGCCACCCTGCTCTGGCATCCCTGCAAAACCGTATCGTGCAGGCCCGCTTTGACGAACGATACCTTTACTGCGGCGGCCCCGTGCTGATCCGCACCGCGCAGGCACTGGCTCGTGCGCGCGACACCGCTCTGGAGCAACTGTCATGACGCGCGTGCGATTGCCGCTGCTTTATCTGGCTTTGACGATCCTGACGGTCGTGTTTGCCATCGCCAGTATGAGCGCGGGCAAGGTCTGGATACCGTGGTCACAGTGGTTCACCAGCACCGATGATCCGGCGTGGGCGATCCTGTTCGAACTGCGCCTGCCGCGCACGCTGCTGGCCATCATGGTCGGGGCGGTGCTGGGCCTGACGGGGGCGGCGCTGCAAGGCTATACCCGCAATCCGCTGGCCGATCCGGGGATGTTGGGCGTGTCCAGCATGGCGGCGCTGGGCGCAGTCATGACCTTCTATATGGGCGCGGCGGGCGCTGCGATCTGGGTCCTGCCGACATCGGCCATGGTGGGGGCAGCCATAGGCGTGCTGCTTCTGTTGGCGATCTCGGGCGCGACCTCCAGCATCATCACCTTCATTCTGGCGGGGGTGGTCATACAGACCATCGCAGGCGCAGGCGTCGCCCTTGCCCTGAACCTTGCGCCCAATCCCTGGGCCGTGAACGAGATCGTCTCGTGGCTGATGGGATCGCTGACCGACCGCAGCTTCACCGAGGTCAAGATTGCCGCCCCCGGCATGATACTCGGCGCATTGATGATCCTTGGCCAAGGCCGTGCGCTGGATGCCCTGACCCTTGGCGAGACAGGGGCCAAGGCCTTGGGTATCGATCTTAACCGCACACGTCTGGTGCTGGCTGTCGGCACGGCACTGGCGGTGGGTTCGGCAGTGGCTGTGACAGGCGTGATCGGTTTTGTAGGACTGATTGTGCCGCACCTGTTACGATCACTTCTGGGGGGGCGTCCTTCAGCCCTTCTCCTGCCCTGCGCGCTGGGCGGTGCAGCCCTCACGCTTGCAGCCGATGTTCTGGTGCGCCTTATCCCTGCCCCGTCCGAGGTTCGCTTGGGCGTCGCCATGGCGGCCATCGGCGGGCCGTTCTTCCTTGCCCTGTTGATCTCGATGCGCAGGAAACTGGCATGACCCATCTTGAAGCCAGCAATATCACCGTCCGCATCGGCCCGCGCACGATCCTGAGCGATGTCTCGGCCCGTTTCGAGCGCGGCACGGTCACGGCCATCGTCGGCCCCAACGGCACGGGCAAGTCCACCTTCCTCGACTGTCTGGCGCAAATCCGCAAACCCCAGAGCGGCACGGTGACGATGGAGGGCAAAGACCTTTCACGCATGCCTGCCCGTCTGCGTGCGCGCCAGATGGGCTATCTGCCCCAGAATGCAGAGATAGCGTGGGACGTAGATGGCGAAACCTTCGTCGGCCTTGGCCGCACGCCTTTCACGGGCGCTTGGGGGCTAAGCGCCAAAGATCGGATGAAGGTCGCCCTCGCCATCGCCACAACCGCGACCGAAGCCTTCAGAGACCGTATCGTCACCACCCTTTCCGGCGGAGAGCGGGCCCGCATCCTGATTGCCCGCGCACTGGCCGGAGAACCCGACTGGCTGTTGGCCGACGAGCCCATGGCGGGTCTGGACCCCGGCCATGTGCTGGATGTGGCCGAACTATTCCGGCATCTGGCGCATGATCGCGGATATGGTGTGCTGGTGACCCTGCACGACCTGTCTGCGGCGCTCAGAATGGCGGATCGTGTGATCGTTCTGGCCGAGGGTGGCATCATCGCCGATGGCACACCGATGCAGGCCCTGTCGCCCGACATCCTGCGCCGTGCCTATGGTGTCGAAAGTCGCGTGTTGGACAGCGATCATGGTCCGGTACTGGAGGTCATAGGACGCCACAGCGCCTGACCTTTGGCCCAAGGTGCGATCTCTGGACACAAGGCGACGATGTCGTGGTAACAAGCCGCCAAATCTTCCATTGGACGACCGACTATGAACCCCTTGGCCGAACTCGAAGCCCTGTCGCCTGAAATGACCGCATGGCGCCGTGACATCCACGCCCACCCCGAGCTTTCGGGTGCGGAAACCCGCACGGCCAAGATGGTGTTTGACGTCCTGACCAGCCTTGGCCTGTCGCCCGAAGCCGGTATCGGGGGCGAAGGCGTGGTGGCGGTCATCAACGGCAAGGCAGATGGCCCGTCCATCGGCCTGCGTGCCGATATGGACGCCCTGCCGATGAACGATGACAGCGGCGTGCCCCATGCCTCGAAGCACGCTGGCGTGTCCCACTCCTGCGGTCACGATGGTCACACCGCAACCCTACTGGGTGCCGCCCGCTATCTGGCCGAAAACCCGCCTGCGCGTGGCCGTGTGGTGCTGATCTTCCAACCCGCCGAGGAAACCGGTCTGGGTGCCAAGGCAATGATGGATGACGGCCTGTTCGAGCGTTATCCGTGTGACGAGGTCTATGCCTATCACAACATGCCCCTGCTGCCGTTTGGCGAAATGGCGGTTCACACCGGCCCGACCCTGAACGGCTACAAAATCTGGGAGATCGACATTCAGGGCGTCGGCGGCCACGGTGCGGCTCCGCACAAGACCAAAGACCCCGTTCAAGCTGCCGTTCGCGTGGCCTCTGAAATCTCGTCCATCGTCGGTCGTCACGTGGACCCGATGGAGCCTGCGCTCTGCACCGTCACCAAGCTACAGGCCGGCAACTCGCACAATGTGGTGCCGCACGAAGCCAGCCTCGCCGGTACGCTTCGCGCCACGTCGCAGGATGTGATCGACACCATGTGGCAGCAGCTTCAGGCGATCTGTGAAGGTGTGGGCCGCATGACCGGCACCACCATCACCGTGACCGAAACCGCAGGCGTTCCGCCCTGCTTCAACGCCGCCGAACAGGCTGACATCGCCGCCAAGGCCGCCGCCAGCGTCTTTGGTGCCGAGAATGTCCGTCGTGGCCTGAAGCCTTATCCGTTCACCGACGACTTCGCCTATATGCTGCAACAGGCACCGGGCGCTTATGTCTTCATCGGTCAGGGCGGCACCATGGTCCACCAGACCGCCTATGACTTTAATGACAACCTGCTGGCCCCCGTCGCCAGCCTGTTCGCCAAGATCGTGGAAGACCGCCTGACCTAAAGGCCAGACCGACGGCGGGGTTCAGGCGCGCAGCGTCGCCCCGCCATCCACATAGAGATCGGTCATGGTGATGTGGGCCGCACGGTCCGACAGTAGGAACACCACCGCATCGGCGATATCTTCCGGCGTAGCCAGCTTCTGAAGCGGGATGCCTACTTTGAAGGTCTCCGGCGATCCGGCGATCACACGGGCCGCGCCGTTGTCATCGGCCCACATTCCCGTCTGCATGGGCGTGAGGGTCGATCCCGGAGCAACAATATTGCAGCGAACGCCCTTCGGTCCAAGCTCCAGTCCCAGACAGCGCGTGAACATGGTCGCCGCCGCCTTTGATGCCGCATAGGCCGCCATGGCGTGACGCGGCACACCCGCGGCGTTGGAGCTGACCACTACAAACGCGCCCCTGCCCCGCGCGCCCATCCGTCGCGAGACCTCGCGGCCCAGATGGAAGACACCGTCTGTATTGACCGCAAATACCCGACGCCATTCGGCATCGCTGGTCCCGTCAATGGTGGTGGTGGACAGAACGCCCGCGACACTGGCGACCAGATCAACGGGACCATCCTCGGCCTCGACGCGCTCGAACAGGGCCGTCACCGCCGCGCTGTCAGACACGTTCAGCGGCTCGACCTTCACACCCTCGATGGAGGCCAGCGCGTCCAAACCCGCCGACGGCAGGTCGGTGGCGATAACCAGCGCACCTTCCTCGGCCAACTGGCGCACCACAGCGGCACCGATGCCGCCCCCTGCACCCGTAACCAGTGCGCGTTTTCCGGCAAGACCGCTGGGTTTCATCACGCCTTCTCCTCGGCAGAGCGCATACGTTTATCCAGCGCAGGCGCAATCAGAGCCGATGCTTCCGGACCCGTCAGTTGAGGGTGCAGGAACGGCACCTCGAACACATCCAGATCGGCGGCATAGGGTCGCCACAGCTCCGGCACCAGATCGCTGTCCTTATGGTCCAGCGCGGCGCGGATGTGGGTCGTCTTGCCCGCAAAGGGCTGATGGTAATGCTGGCGAACCAGACGGTTGGTATCCAGCACCACGCGGATCACACCATCCAGCGCCTCTTCTGGAAGACCACCCAAAGCGCTGTCACCGGCTTTCAAGAACGCGACGATCGCCTCACGCGTGCGAAGCTCGGGATAGAGGGTCGCATCATAGCCCGCGATGGCCAGCAGCGCGCGAAGGGCATCCACCGGATCAGGCTCGGCCTCGGCGCGCCAGCACTCTGCCGGATAGGAATCCAGCATGGCCATCAGCCCGACCTTGCGGCCACGTTTTTCCAACTCGACCGCAGCGGCCTGAGCGATGATACCGCCCACCGACCAGCCCGCGATATGGATGATCTGGTCCGCACCCTCGCGCTCCAGAATACCGTCCACATAGAGCGCCGCCAGAGCGTCAATACTGTCCGGTAACCCATAGGCCGGATCGAGCGCAGGCG
>JAEZHG010000014.1 GCA_023436945.1 Pseudomonadota bacterium
CGTAAGACAGACTTTCCAGTCCGTCCTCGCCAGAGCTAAGGGCGACTCATTTTAACGAGACGCTCGGCGGTAAAAGCGACAGGCTGGGAAGTCTGTCGTACCCAGAGAGATGCAGAATAAGATCAGCGTAAAAGATCTGAACTTTTATTACGGCAAGGCTCAGGCCCTGCACGGGATCTCGCTCGAGGTGCCGGAGCGGCAGGTCGTTGCGTTCATCGGCCCGTCGGGCTGCGGCAAATCCACGTTCCTGCGGACGCTGAACCGGATGAACGACACCATCCCCGGGACACGGGTCGAGGGGGATGTGACGATCGACGGGGAGAACATCTACGCCAACGGCACCGACGTAGTCGCGCTTCGTCGAAAGGTCGGGATGGTGTTCCAGAAGTCCAACCCATTTCCGAAGTCGATCTTCGAGAACGTCGCATACGGCATACGCATCAACCGAATTCATAACGGCAAGTCGGACCTGAACGACCGGGTCGAAAAGGCCCTCACCGACGCCGCGCTTTGGGACGAGGTAAAGGACCGGTTGAACGCTTCCGCGTTCGGGCTCTCGGGAGGCCAGCAGCAGCGGCTCTGCATCGCAAGGGCACTCGCGGTTGAGCCGGAGGTCATCCTCATGGATGAACCGGCGTCCGCACTCGACCCGATCGCGACCCAGAAGATAGAGGAGCTGATCGTCGAATTGAAACGCGACTACACGATCGTGATCGTCACGCACAATATGCAGCAGGCATCGCGCGTTTCCGACAAAACGGCATTCTTCATGCTCGGGAAGCTCGTCGAGTACGGCTCGACGATAAAGATGTTCCAGAACCCGGCCGAGAAGCTGACCGAGGACTACATCACCGGCCGTTTCGGTTGATGGCGGACAGTGGGTCACTTGTTATCCGTGTTAATTTTGTAATCGAGATGGACCACAGAATAATCGACGAATCACTTGATCTGCTGCGGGACAAGATACTGCTGCTCGGCGGGGCGACGGAAACTGCCGTGCATCGGGCAACGCAGTCGCTGGTCGAGCGCGATAACGAACTTGCCCGGCAGGTGTTGGACGACGACAAGATCATCGACCAGATGGAGTTGGAGATCGACCGGTTTTGCATCGAGATCCTCGCTCTCCAGCATCCGCAAGCACATGATCTGCGTTTTGTTATTTCGGTAGCGAAGATCACCCCCATTCTCGAACGCATCGCCGATCATGCCGGCAGCATCGCGGTTGCAACGCTGGCGATCAATACGGAACCTCTGGTCAAGAATTACGTCGATTTCCCCATCATGGCCCAGACCGCGACGGAGATGCTGCGTGCCGCGCTCGACGCATTCACCACCGAGGACGCCCAGGCCTCGCGCGAGGTGATAAGGCGTGATAAGGAGATAAACGAGGCCTACAAACGGGTTTTTGCCAAACTGCTGGATATGATGATCAAAGATCCTTCGGTCACGACGGGTGCCGCGCATCTGCTCTTTGTCGCCAAGCATCTCGAGCGCATCGGCGATTATGTGAAGGATATTTGCGAGCTGAACGTTTACCTCCGCGAGGCCGCTTTCATAAAGCACGGCGGCGAAATATAAGTTCGGCGAATAGCAAAACAGCGGAAACAGAACGCCCCGCCTTGTGGACAAGGCGGGGCGTCGCGTTTTATCCTGATGCAGTTCCGTTACAGTTAGTTTGGAGACTGCTAATTTATGGCGTTCAGTTTACTGCCGCGTGAGGATAAGTACTTCGATATGTTCAGCCAGATGGCCGGGAAGATCGAAGAAGCCGCCGGCATCCTCATGGAAATGCTTCAATCGGACGGTTCCGATTACGCTTCTTACACAAAACGGATCAAGAACGTCGAGCACGCCTGCGACCAGCTCACGCACGAGATCACCACCAAGCTTAACAAGTCGTTCATCACTCCGTTCGACCGCGAGGATATCTACACGCTTACGGTCGCCCTCGATGACATCTGCGATTACATCGACGCCGGGGCCCGCACGATCGTGATGTACGACATCCGCCAGATCAACGAAGAAGCCCGCGACCTCGCCCGCACGATCGTCGAACTCGGCGCCGCGATAAAGAAGGCGGTCGGCATGCTCAGCAAACCGAACGGGATCAATGCCCATTTCGTAGAGATCCATCGCTTGGAGAATGTCGCCGATGACATTTATTTCCGAGCGATCGGGAACCTCTTCAAGAACTCGACCGACCCGATCGAGGTGATCAAGTGGAAAGAATTCCTCGAGATCCTCGAAAACGCCACCGACCGCGCCGAGAGCGTCGCCAACATCATCGAAAGCATCGTTCTAAAGCATACTTAATCAATGGATGTACAATCCGCCGCATTCGGCCTGGTAGTCCTGATCATCGTCGTTGCACTGATCTTCGATTACGTCAACGGATTCCACGACGCTGCCAATTCCATCGCCACCGTCGTTGCGACCCGAGTGCTTTCTCCGGGGGTCGCCGTCGCGTGGGCGGCTTTCTTCAATTTCGTTGCATTCCTGGTTTTCGGCACCGCCGTCGCGAAGACGATCGGCGGCGACATGGTCGATATAGCCATGATCCAGGGTGGCGATCAGCTTTTCGTTCTTCTTGCGGGTGTGCTGGGAGCGACGATATGGAACCTTATCACATGGTATCTCGGGCTCCCTACGTCCAGTTCTCACGCTCTTGTGGGCGCTTACGCCGGGGCGGCGATGACGGCATTCGCCTACCAGAGCGGGCTCGATAACCCTATCCTGATTCTCAAGGCTGAAGGCTGGATAAAGACGCTCTCCTTCATCGTCCTTTCCCCCCTTATCGG
>JAEZHG010000157.1 GCA_023436945.1 Pseudomonadota bacterium
GCCGTGCGCAGCAGCGACAGCACCACCACGATGCGCACGAAGCTGGTTGTCATGATGACAATCGACGGGGCCAGCGACAGCACCGTCATCAGGGCGACAAGCTGCACTACCCGTTCGGACAGACCCGCGCCGGTGCCAAGGTCGATGTTGATCGCCGACTGGGCCAGTGCCGCCACCGGCCACACAAGGCAGGCGGCCGTCACCAGCAGCGACAGCAGTGCGGCGCGTTTCAGCTCGGCCTTGCTCGGCATGGAGAAGACGGCGGCTTTTTCGATTGGCTGACCCATCAGAAGCGATCCGCCAGAGACGAGGCACGCGGCAGGGGCGAACGGGCAGGGGGCGTTTCAACAGGAAGGTCGGGCTTCGGAGCCACCGGACCGCGCGGTTCGATCAGTTCGCGCCCCTCGCCCAGCAGGATCAGGCGCTCTTCATCATCGACGCGCACCAGCACAAGGCGTCGCGACGGATCGAGAACCAGCGTCTCCACCACCTTCAGACGGCGTTCCTTGCGTTCGGTCTGCAACCGCGCCATCAGCTCGGGCGCGTATCGACGCACGAAATAGGCGGCCAGACCGATCAGGCCCAGTGTGATGGCCAGTCCGAAGATGGCCCGTAACAGGTCAAGCAGGTTCATTACCGACGCCCCAAGCGCGCACCGCTACGGTACAGGTTGCACCCTATCGCTATCCGTTAACGTGGTTAATACGCCTTTAAGAAATAGCGAATATTAACCATAGAGGCGGCAAAATATGCCGATCTGGCCCGCGGATTTACCCGTGAAGCTGCAGCCTGACTGGAGGAGAGGGCATGTCTGTTACCGATTTGTCGCTGCTGAACCAGATCAAGGGCCGTCTTGGCTGGCTGGATGATCGCCAGCGGGTGATCGCCCAGAACGTCGCCAACTCGGACACGCCCGGCTATGGCGCGCGCGACCTGAAGGTCCCGACCGATTTTGCAGCGGCCATGAACCAGCGCGGCGTGCGGGTGACGACCACCCACGCGGCACACATCTCGCCGCAGGGCCCGTCGGTTCGCTTTGATGTGTCCAAGTCACCGGACAGCGAGACCACGCTGGATGGCAACTCGGTGGTGGTGGAAGAGCAGATGCTCAAGATGGCCGAGAGCCGCGCTGCCTACGATGCCGCCATCGGCTTCTATACGAAATCCATGCAGATGATCCGACTTGCCGCACGCAAGCCGGGTGCATCCTAAGAAGAGGGCTGACAGATGCCGGATCCGATTAACGGTCGCCCTGCCACGGCCCGCAATCCCGCGATGAGCGTGGCCGCCTCGGCCCTTCGCGCGCAGCAGTCGCGCATGCGGGTGATTGCCGAGAACATCGCCAATGCCAGCTCTACCGCGCCTGTTGCCGGTGGCGAGCCCTACCGTCGCCAGATGCCGGTATTTCAGGCCCGCAACCTCGACGGCAATACGGGCGTGGTACTGTCGGAAGTTCGCACCGACCAAAGCCCGTTCAAGCTGGAATATGACCCGTCGCACCCTGCCGCCAACGCCGAAGGCTATGTGCAGCGCCCGAACGTGGACACCCTCGTCGAGGCCATGGATATGCGCGAGGCCCAGCGTGCCTATGAAGCCAACCTCAACGTGATCGAGACGGCGCGCGTGATGGAATCGCGCACCCTCGACATCATCAAACGCTAATCGGGAGCATTAAGTCATGAATCCGATGATGGCGGCCCGCCTCTACTCCAGCGTTCAGGGCGGCTCGATGCCGACCTCTACCCCTAAGGCCAATCCGGTCGCCGAAGGCCCCGGCTTTGCCGACTTGCTGAAGTCGGTTGTCACCGAGGCCGCCCAGCAAACGCGCGGTGCCGAAGTACAGATGGCCCAGAACGTCAATGGTCAGGGCAACCTGATCGACGTCGTCACCTCCATCAGCGCCGCAGAGGCCTCGCTGGAAACCGTTCTGGCCGTGCGCGATCAGGTGATCTCGGCCTATCAAGAGATCATGAGAATGCCGATCTGATTGAAGATCGGTAGAATTAGAAAAAGGGCGGCCCCATCAGGAGCCGCCCTTTTTGCTGTCTGGTTTGGCTGAAGGATCAGCCGCGCACGAGGCGCATGAACTCTTCGCGGGTGCGGTGGTCTTCGCGCACGGTGCCGAGCAGGCACGAGGTGACGAGCGTCGAGTTCGGCAGGTTCACACCGCGCATGGTCATGCAGGAGTGTTCGGCCTCGATCACCACGCCCACGCCGTGCGGCTTCAGCACGTCCATGATGGTGTTGGCGATCTCAGCCGTCATCTTTTCCTGAATCTGCAGGCGGCGGCCAAAGCCCTGAACCACGCGGGCCAGCTTCGAGATGCCAACCACGCGGTTGGTCGGCAGATAGGCCACATGGGCGCGGCCGATCACCGGTAGCATGTGGTGCTCGCAGTGCGAGACAAAGCGGATGTCTTTCAGGACGACCAGTTCGTCATAGCCACCGACTTCCTCGAAGGTGCGCTCCAGATATTCGCGCGGGTCGGTGTCATAGCCCTGGAACAGCTCGCGATAGGACTTGGCCACGCGCTTGGGCGTGTCGAGCAGGCCCTCTCGCTCGGGGTTGTCGCCAGCCCAGCGGATCAGGGTGCGGACGGCAGCTTCGGCCTCTTCTTGGGAGACAGCCGGAGCAGCATCATGGGTATGGTCGTGATCACACATAGGGGCCTTTTAGGACAGACATGTTCATTTGGGGAGTGCGTAGTGCTGTTAAACGCCACGAAGCGGCTTATGGATGACCTTCGCCGTGTGGTTATCAACTCGTTAACCATAGTGTCGGCATTTTCTGCCCAGTTAAGCGGAGCGGTCGATGAGCGGCGCAGAAGTTCTGGATGTAGGTCGTGATGCCCTTTGGCTGACGATCCAGCTGTGCCTGCCTGCGCTCGTAGTGGCTCTGGTTGTGGGTGTGGCTATCGGCCTGTTTCAGGCCCTGACCCAGATTCAGGAACAGACCCTCGTTTACGCGCCCAAGATTATCGCCATTTTTGTATCCCTTCTGCTGTTCCTGCCGCTTATGGGCGCGATGATGGGCGGCTTTATGCGCGACATCGCCGCCCGTATCGCAGGCATTTAGGGTCGGCATGGAGCCGTTCGCCACAGGGCAGGAGGTCTGGGCCGGAGGGCTTTTGTTCGCGCGTCTGGGCGCGATCATCATGCTGCTGCCCGGTATTGGTGAATCCTATGTGCCTGCGCGTATCCGCCTGTCGATGGCGCTGCTGCTGGCGTTGACGCTCTATCCCATCGTTGGCCACACGCTTCCGGCCCTGCCGCCGACGCTGGGTTCTATGGTGGGCTGGATCATCCGCGAGGTGCTGGTCGGACTGGCCATCGGGGCCATCCTTCGCAGCTTCATGACCGCGATGATGGTGACGGGTGAAGTTGTCTCCATGCAGACGACGCTGGGCTTCTCGCAAACCGCCAACCCTATGCAGGCCTCGCCCGGCTCGACCATTGCGGCGTTCCTGACCCTGCTGGGTATTACGCTACTGTTTGCGACCAATACCCACCACCTGTTCATCGGCGGCATTGTCGGCAGCTATGATCTGATGGCACCCGCCAAGCCGCTGGTTGCGGCGGACTTCACCGAGATGGCCGTGCGCACCTTGGGCCAAAGCTTCCTGCTGGGGGTTCAACTGGCCGCGCCCGTTCTGGTGTTTGCGCTGGTCTTCAACGTGGCATCCGGCCTTGTGGCGCGGGTGATGCCAAGCTTTCAGGTCTATTTTGCCGCTGCGCCATTGAGCGTGCTTCTGGGCCTGTCGATCTTTGCCCTGAGCCTCGGGGTTCTGGGCACCGTGTTCATTGACCGATACCGCGCTGTGGCGCGTGTATTCGTGGGAGGCAGCCTTGGCTGAGGACGCCGACCAGGAGTCAAAAACAGAAGAAGCCACCCCTCGAAAATTACAGGACGCGCGGAAGAAGGGTGACTTTGCCACATCGCCGGATGTTGCCACCACCCTGTCATTAGCGGGTGCGGCTTCGGTGCTGTTGTTGGGCGGCAGCTATTTCTCGATGCAGATGGCCGAGGATCTGGTCCCGTTCATCGCGCGCCCCCACGCCATGTTGGGCGGTCTGGATGCAGGGGCGGGTGTCGAGATCGGCATGATGGCCCTGACGAGCGTCGCGCCGTTTCTGGCGGCCCTGATGCTGGCGGTGATCGTGGGCTCTGTGGCGGGCAATCTGGCCCAGTCGCAGGGCTTTATCTTCACGGTCGAGAAGCTGAAACCCAAATGGTCGACCATCAGCCCCTTGGGCGGGTTCAAGCGTATCTTCGGGCCGGACGGTCTGGTCCAGTTCCTGAAGACCTTCATCAAGCTGTGTCTCGTCATCGCTGTCTGCTGGTGGGTGCTGAAACCGCACGTGCGCGAGTTCGAGAACCTCGCCCTGATGAGCCCGATGGTGATCCTGCCCTTCGCCATGAAGATCATCGCCAAGCTGTTTATCGCGGCGCTGGTGTTCCTCGGCTTTACCGCAGGGGCTGACTATATCTGGCAGCGCATCCGCTTTGCCCGCCGGATGCGCATGACCAAGCAGGAGTTCAAGGACGACTTCAAACAGTCCGAAGGTGACCCGCACGTCAAAGCCAAGCTTCGCCAGATCCGTATGCAGCGCAGCCGCCAGCGTATGATGCAGGCTGTGCCGACCGCGACGGTGATCGTCACCAACCCGACCCACTATTCTGTGGCCCTGCGTTACAACCCCGATGACGGCGATCCCGCGCCTGTCTGTGTGGCCAAGGGGGTGGACGCGCTGGCCCTGCGTATCCGTGAGGTCGCCAAGGAACACGATGTGCCGATTGTCGAGAATGTGCCGCTGGCCCGTGCTCTCTATGCGACGGTCGAGGTGGATGACCTCATCCCGCGCGAGCATTTCGAAGCCGCCGCCAAGATCATCGGCTTTGTGATGCAGCAGAAAAAGCGCCGCTGATCCTGTCCGGAAATGATCAGACTTAAGTGATCCGTCCCGCAACGGGACAGGATAGGGTTAAGGTTCGTGGCGTAGAAGGTTGTGGAGTATGATTCGCTAAAGGCGAGGCCAGATGACTGTTTCCACCCCGCAAGCCCGTAAAAACGCCAAGGCGAAGCTTCGCCCGCGCTTTGACGTGTGGTTGGTGGTGATGGCGGCGGGCTTCATGCTGGCGGTCGGGGCGATTGCCTATCCCGCCTTCCGTGCCGATGAGTTTGGCGCGCCCAGCCTGATGCTGGTGATGACCGCAGGCCTGATCGCCATGATCGGTATCTTCGTCTTTGGCCGTGCCGAACGCCGCCCGACGGGTGACACCGCTGTCGAGATGCTGGACGCCATGGCCGAGCCTGCCGCACTGGTCTGGGATTCCGGTCAGGTGCTGGCCTATAACGCCGCATGGGCCGAGGAAAACGGCGATCTGGCCAACCTGCCGCGCGGCAAGTCGGGCCGTGCGCTCTATATGGCCTTTGCACAGGCCCGCGAAGGCGAGCAGGGCCGCGCCATTGTCCAGATCGGCAACCGCGAGAAAGAAGTTCTGATCGGTGATGCAGGGCAGGGGCGTTTCCTCGTCCGCGCTGCACCGGAGGCCGTTCTGGCCATCAC
>JAEZHG010000206.1 GCA_023436945.1 Pseudomonadota bacterium
GATCATGCCGACGATCCAGAAGGCGATAGCCGGAGGCAGGAAAGGCACATCCTGGGCCAGCAGCCTTGGGGACAGGATCAGCATCGCCAGCGTACAGCACAGCGCCGCCAGAATGGCTGTCGACAGCCCGCCGACAAGCGATGCCAGCAGCACGGCCGGAAGCAGCAGCGAGAAGCCGAATGTCAGACCCATCACCGGAGACAACATCTCGCGCAGGGCGATAAACAGGGCTGTCAGACACACCGCAATCAGGGCGCGTATCGGCCACCCCGGCTGCTCGGCCGAGGCAAAACGCTCAAGCAGGCGTTCCAGAGATTGCAGACCCCTTTCAGGGCTTAGGTTTGTCATGAAGCAGAAGGGGCGCAGTCGTGATAAAATTCGCTGATATTCTGGTGACTGTTGCAACGCTGTTGGCTGTGCAGACGTTCCCGCATCGAACAAGTTCGCACGGGCGAGTGCTTTTAAATAGGGCCGGTGATTTGGATCAAATCGTCACCAACGCGCCAAAGAAGGGGTTTAAATTCCGGCCCGAGAACCTAAATTCAGTTTATAACAAACCGTCAGAAGTTCAGGACTTTACGTATGAGTGACAAGATCGATACCGGCATCGAGGATGCACAACGCGCCGCCGTGGCACAGGAACTGTCGAAGGTTCTGGCCGACAGCTATGCGGTTTATCTGAAGACCCATGGCTATCACTGGAACGTGCAGGGCCCCGAGTTCTTCAGCCTGCACGGTCTGCTTCAGCAGCAATATACCGAGATGTGGGCGGCGCTGGACGATATTGCAGAGCGTATCCGTGCGCTGGGTGAACTGGCCCCGATGTCGGGCTCGGCCTTCGGTAACCTGACCTCGATCGGTGACGGCAATCCGGACCAGTCGGCGACCGAGATGCTGAAGGAACTGATCCGCGACAACGGCACCCTGATCTCTACCGCCCGCAAGGCGCTGGAAGTGGCAGGCGAGGCCGGTGACGAGGCCAGCGTCGATCTGATGACCCAGCGTCTGGCGGCCCACGAGAAGGCCTCGTGGATGCTGCGGGCGTCTCTGCCGCGATAAGATTTCGCGCGAAGCTCACCAAAGTGTAACCTTGGCGTCCGATTGATGCCGGATTGGTGCTTTCTAGTGATCCAGTCCGGTACTGATCGGGCGCTTTCGTTTGCGAAGGCTGATGAGTGAAGATTTGACCCCTGTGCCCCAGACAGCTGTGACGAAGAACCCGATGCGACGCCGTGCGGCGGCGCCGGTCGCGTTCGCGGCTGTGGCGGCGCTGGTCACCGCGCTGGCGGCGGGGGTGAATGCCAAGTCCAGTCCGAGGCTGGATATGGATCGCACAGCCGAGGCCTTGGCCGAGGCGGCGAACGGTCGCTACGACATTCTGGGCATGGCGGGGGTTATGTCTCGTCTCGACGGGGCGCAGCTGGCACTGGCACTGCGCCATGATCCGGCTCTGGGGGTTAGTCCCCTGCCGGGACTGACGGTGGGCTGGGAAAGCCTGCGGCTTGGCGGCAAGCCCGATCCTTTCGCACAGACGGTGAATGGCACCGAGGCGCTGCGTCTCAACGCCCTGGCCGCCAATGAGGTCGGGGTGAAGGCCGCGCCGCCATTCTTCCTGCGCACCGCCAGCACCGAGGACCGTATCCGCGCGACGCGCTGTCTGACACAGGCGGTCTATTATGAGGCGGCGCTGGAAAGCGACGAGGGGCAGGCCGGTGTGGCTCAGGTCGTCCTGAACCGTGTGCGGGACCCCAACTATCCCAACAGTATCTGCGGCGTGGTCTATCAGGGCGCGGAACGCAATACGGGCTGCCAGTTCACCTTCACCTGTGACGGTGCCTTGGCGCGCGCGCCTGTGCCGTGGGCATGGCGCAGGGCCGAGGCGGTGGCCAAGCGCGCTCTGGAAGGGGCGGTGTCTGCCAAGGTTGGCTCGGCCACCCACTATCACGCCGACTATGTGCGTCCGTGGTGGGCCCCCAGCCTGACGCGCGTGACCCAGTCGGGGGCGCATATCTTCTATCGCTGGAACGGGGCGGCGGGGTCCGTCGCGTCGCTGACCCAAGCCTATAGCGGGCGCGAGCCTGTGATTGACGAGGCGCGCTTTGCCCGTCCGCGCGAAGTTATGGTGGCTCAGGTTGAAACCGGCGTGGCCGATGCCAGCGCCGAGCTGACCCGCCAGTTGATCGGCACCGGCAACCGCGAGGTCGAGTTCGAAGGCACCACACGTGTGGTGGGCGCGCCGAGCCTCGGTGGCCGCCGCCAGCCGACCGCCAAGGAAATCTCCGACATCAACGAGCGTTTGAAAGCGTTTGAAGAGGGGCGCGCGGTGGCTCCGCGAGAGACGCCCGAGGGCTGATACTCCGGCAATAAAAAAGCCCCGCAGAGCGGGGCTTTTCCGTAAGGCTTGGACCTTATTCGCCGTAAGCGATCGGTGCCAGAAGGTGCGACGGCACCTTGACCACAAGGTTGGCGTTACCCGGCAGATCACAACGCTTCTCGTTGTAGATCGTCATCAGGTGGTTGCGGCGCTGTTCGACCAGTTGCTGGGCGTCGCGGGCGTTCAGATAGTTGCCGGCGGCAGCAGGCCAGAAGAACAGAACGGCGGCCACGTTGGCGACGTTCACACCGCCATCGCGTTCGGCGTCGCGCTTGATGGATTCAAGACGATCAAACTCGGAACGAAGTTGCGTGCAGGTCATGGCGCGGTCGCCAGGTTGCACAACGCTGACCTTCTCGCTGTGCGTGCAGCCAGCAAGGATCAGACCGCCCACGATAGCGGCGGTTACAGCATAAGATTTCATAAAGACCCCCCAATGGCACCAGTCGAATCACTGGTTGTATGGCATAGCTATCACAATGTTATATTGTGTCTAGACACCCTTAGGGACAATTGAGTTGGGGGCCGTACTTACGAAAAAGGCCGCTCCGAGGAGCGGCCTTTGATGTCTTAGGCTTGACCGTTTTTGTGGTCTTGCTCGGCGAGGAAGCGTCCGGCGTCGAGGGCGGCCATGCAGCCCATTCCGGCGGCGGTGACGGCCTGGCGATAGACGTCGTCGGTGACGTCGCCGGCGGCATAGACGCCTTCGATGGCGGTCTTGGGGGTGCCCGGCTGGACGACGATGTAGCCGCCTTCCTTGGTTTCAAGCTGGCCTGCGAACAGTTCGGAGGACGGGGCGTGGCCGATGGCGATGAACACGCCGTCGGCGGCGATCTGCGAGGTCTCGCCGGTGACGGTATCCTTCAGGCGGACGCCGGTGACGTTCTTGGCCATGCCGTCGGTGACGCCTAGGATTTCCTCGACGGCGCTGTTCCAGATGATGTTGACCTTCGGGTGCGCGAACAGGCGGTCCTGCAGGATCTTTTCCGAGCGCAGGGTGTCGCGGCGGTGAACCAGAGTGACGCTCTCGGCGAAGTTGGTCAGGAAGAGGGCTTCCTCGACAGCGGTGTTGCCGCCGCCAACCACCACGACCTTCTTGCCGCGATAGAAGAAGCCGTCGCAGGTGGCGCAGGCCGAGACG
>JAEZHG010000222.1 GCA_023436945.1 Pseudomonadota bacterium
GAACAAGATCGGCGGTGCGTTCGCGCACCTCCTCCTCAAGCCCGATATTGGCAAGGTCCAGAGCCCTTTGCGCCTCGACCAGTGTCGTCACGTGTCGACGCACCATCATCCAACTGATCATGCCCAGAACCAGAACCAGCAGCGCGCCGATGGTGTTGAACGCAAGGGTGATGGCTTGCGAGCGCTTGGAATCGCGCGTCATCATCTCGACGCGGCGCTCCTCATATTCGCGCATCAGAGCGATCTCTTGGCGCATCTGGTCCATCAGCGCCTTGCCACGGCCAGAGCGCACCAGAGACACCGCCTCGCCAATGCGTCCTGTGCTGGTCAGTTCAACCGTACCGACCATCAGGTCCCTGCGGTCGATGTAGAGTCCGCGAACCTTGGCCAGACGCGCTTCCTGAACCGTATTGCCCTTAACGCGCTCTTCCAGTCGGTCCATGACCGACGGCAGTTTCTCCAGAGCGTTGTTGTAAACGGCCAGATATGCGGGCTCTGCCGTCAGCATGTAGCCACGCTGTCCGGTCTCGGCATCGGTCAGCAGACTGACCATCTCCATCCCGTCCAGCTGGATGTATTTGCTGTTCGACGCGGCGTGATTGTAGTTCGCCGTACGCTGGGCCATCACATAGGTGGCGACGTTCACAGCCAGCAGAAGTGCAAGCGCAATGGCCAGCAAGCCGACAATCGAGCGGCTCAGCGGCAGGTTGCGCCGGATGATGTTGAAATTGAAGCGACTTGGGAACGAGGGGGAGTCTGGCATGGCCATACCCTCACCCGACAACCTTTGGCTGTCTAGCTTAAACCGAACCGACGGTACGCAAACGTGCTTTCGGGTGGATTTCGTTCTGGCTCATCACCACCGTCTGACCGCGGAAACGCTCGATAATCGAGCGCACATAGGGCCGGATTTGCGGGCCGGTCAGCAGCACCGGATTCTCGCCCGTCATGGCCGCGCGCTCGAACACATCGCGCACGGCACGAATGAAGTCCTGAAGCTGGCTGGGAGCCATGGCCAGTTGCTTGTCTTCACCCGGGCCGACGAGGCTGTCGGCAAAGGCCTGTTCCCAATCGGGTGACAGGGTGACGATCGGCAGAGCACCGTCCTCGCCGCGATGCGCCCAGCACAGTTGGCGGGCAAGGCGCGTGCGCACATGCTCGACCAGAGTGGTGACGCTGGTGGTGTGCGGTGCGGCCTCGGCCAGACCTTCGAGGATGGCGGCCAGATCGCGGATCGACACACGCTCGCGCAGCAGGGTCTGCAGCACGCGTTGCAGGGTGGTGACCGTTACCGTGCCGGGGATCAGTTCCTCGACCAGCTTTTGCGCCTCGGACGGCAGTTCCTTCAGCAGCTTCTGCACCTCGGTATAGGACAGCAGCTCGGCCATGTTCTCCTTGAGGATTTCCGTCAGGTGCGTTGTCAGCACCGTGGACGGGTCCACAATCGTATAGCCGCGGAAGGTCGCTTCCTCGCGAAGGGATTCATCGATCCATGTGGCCGGAAGGCCAAAGGCCGGCTCTCGGGTGTGCTCGCCGGGCAGTTCGACCTGACGGCCCGAAGGGTCCATCGCCATCAGCATACCCAGACGCACCTCGCCCGAGCCGGCATCCATTTCCTTGATGCGGATCGAATAGCCCTGATTGGGAAGGCGCATATTGTCGAGGATGCGCACGCTGGGCATGACGAAGCCGTATTCCTGCGCCAGCGAGCGACGAAGCGCGCGGATCTGGTCGGTCAGGCGGCGGCCCTCAAGATCGTTGATCAGTGCCAGCAGCGAATAGCCCAGCTCGATCTTCACATCGTCGATGGTCAGTGCCGTCGCAATCGGCTCTTCGACATCGGCAGCCTTGGGCGCGATCTCGACAGGTTCGGCAGGGGGCGGCTTCAGGCGCTCGCGGCCAGTCTTCCATGCGAGGAAGCCAGAGCCAGCGGCCAAAGCTGCAAACGGAATGATCGGCATACCCGGAACGAGGGCCAGCAGGCCCGATGTACCGGACACAACACCCAGCGCCACAGGGTTGGTCGCCATCTGGGCCACGAACGCCTTGTCCGCAGAGCCTTCAACGCCAGCCTTGGTAACAAGGAAGCCCGCTGCCACCGAGATAATAATGGCCGGAATCTGGGTTACCAGACCATCGCCCACAGACAGCTGGATATAGGTATTGGCCGCATCACCGGCCGACATACCGTGCTGGAGCACACCGATCAGCATCCCGCCGATGATGTTGATGAAGGTGATGATCAGACCGGCAATCGCATCGCCGCGCACAAACTTGGACGCACCGTCCATGGCCCCGAAGAAGGTGGATTCCTGCTCCAGTTCCTTGCGGCGGATCTTGGCCTGTTCCTCGTTGATGAGACCTGCCGACAGATCGGCGTCGATGGCCATCTGCTTGCCCGGCATGGAGTCCAGCGTGAAGCGGGCCGAAACCTCGGCAATACGGGTCGCACCCTTGGTGATGACTACAAAGTTCACCACCAGCAGGATGGCGAAGATGATCATGCCGATGACGAAGCTGCCGCTCATCATCAGTTCGCCAAAGGCGGCAATGATGGCACCGGCACTACTGTGTCCGCCGTCACCGCTCGAGAGGATCAAGCGCGTCGAGGCGATGTTCAGACCCAGTCGATAAAGGGTCGAAACCAGCAGGACCGTCGGGAAGATGGCGAAGTCCAGCGGCTTCTTCATCATCACGGCGGTCATCAGGATCAGCACGCTGCTGACCAGCGAGAAGGCCAGAAGCACGTCCAGCATAAAGGCCGGAACCGGCAGGATCAGCAGCAGCATGATCCCGATCACGCCAGCCGCCATGCCGACTTCGCCGCGCAGCAGCCAGCCCAAAGCGTCCCGCCCTGTCGGGCGGGCCATACCGTCCTTCATGAAGGGGGTATCAGCCATGGTGTCTGTGAGGCTTCCAGCTAAGCATTACGGTACTGATGGCAGGATTCGGCCAAGGTCAGCCATGTCCCAAAACGTCCAGCATCTGACGGGTGGCCTCGGCAATCGCAGCCTCGCGCTGATCGGGCGTCGAGGATGGCGATCCGTGTAAATAGGCCGCCACAGTGATCGGAGCGCCCGAAACGGGATAGAGGATGCCGATATCATTGACGGGACCATAGCCGCCCGTGCCGGTCTTGTGCGCTACCGTCCAGCCCGCTGGCGTTCCAGCCTTGATGCGGTCTAGCCCCGTCGGCGTAGCCACCATCCATTCTAGCAGAAGGCGCTGGTTCTCGGACGCTAATGGCGAGGTTTCGGACAGGAACAGGCGTTCGATATTTCGCACCGACTGCATAGGCAGGATCGTATCCTTGTCGCCATCCAGAAGGTTCATATCGGGCTCGAGA
>JAEZHG010000266.1 GCA_023436945.1 Pseudomonadota bacterium
ACAGTGGAACGTGCCGAAGGCCCCAGTATCGACCCCGCCGATGTGGCACGATTTTCCGCTCAAGCTGCAGAGTGGTGGGACCCCAAAGGCCCGTTTGCGCCGCTGCATCGATTCAATCCGGCACGTCTGCGCTTTGTGCGTGACAAGGTGGCGGCCCATTACGGCCTGAACCCCAATACCCGCGCGCCGTTCGAGGGCATGAGCCTGATCGACATTGGCTGTGGCGGCGGACTGATCGCAGAGCCGATGCGCCGCATGGGCTTTGAGGTGACGGCGCTGGATGCCTCAAGCGAAAACATCGGCACGGCCCGCGCCCATGCCGAACAGGTCGGTCTGGATATCCGCTATAAGGCCTCTACGGTCGAGCAGATGGTCGAGGCGGGCGAAGGTCCGTTTGATGTCGTTCTGACCATGGAAGTGATCGAGCACGTCGCCGATCCGGGCGAGTTCGTGCGCGCTTGCTCCAAGCTGGTCAAACCGGGCGGTATCATGATCGTGGCGACGCTCAACCGCACCCTGAAGGGTCTGCTGCTGGGCAAGTTCGCGGCGGAGTATGTACTGCGCTGGGTTCCGGCGGGCACCCATGAATGGCGTCAGTTCCTGAAGCCCGAAGAAATCCGCGAGATGCTCAAGTCCGAGCCGCTCAGCGTCACCGGCCCGTTCGGGCTGGAGTACAACCTTCTGACCGACAAGTGGAAAGAAGGCGCAGCGGACATCAACTATATGATGGTGGCGGTCAGGGAGGGGTAATCCCCTCCCCTTCAAGCACTTTTAGTGTTGGGTTTCGCGAAGCAGCGAAAGATCGTAACCCAGTTCACGGGCGCGGTTGTAGAGCGCCTGACGCTGTTGCTGCGAGACATTGGCCTCGCGGCTCAGGATCCAGAGGTTGCGGCCCGAAGGCTCGCCCACGATCGACCAGCTATAGTCGTCGGCGTGGTCCAGAACCCAATAGTCGCCGACATAGAACGGACCGAAGAACGACAGCTTCAGCTTGGTGTTGTTGCTGCCTTCGACAACCTTGCCCTTGGCGGTGGCTTCACGATATTCGCCGTTGACCGAGTCCTGACGGCAGCCGTTGGTGACGCCGATCTGGCCATCTTCCAGCAGGCGGTATTCAGCCGTCACGGCCTCGCAACCCTTTTGGTAGCCGAACTCGTAACGGGCCAGTTCGTACCACTTGCCCAGATAGCGATCGAGTTCGACCGCCTTGGCCGGTTCCGGCACATTGGCATTACCCGACGGCCCCTGACGGGCGAGGGTTGCGCAGCCGCTGAGGGCCATGACACCGGCGACAGCCACACCGGCGATGAGAAGCTTGGGAAGGAAGGATTTGTTTTTCATATAACCGCAACGCTGCTCAACTGAACTATGTTCCGTTAGACCAGCTCGCGTTCCATATAGCGGGCGTCGTCCCCGTAAGAGGCCAGCTTTTGCGCCATGCCTTCGGGCGACTGGACCACAAAGCCGTTACGCTCCCAGAAGCCGGATGCATTGTTCACCGCCACCAGCGACACACGCTTGTAGCCCGCACCCTTGGCAAACTCGGCCAGCTTTTCGACCACCGCACGGGTATGACCACCGCCACGGGCGACCGGATCGATTGCAAGGTCGTGTAGGTAATAGCTGTCGCTATCTTCCGGCAGGGCCTCGATCAGGGTGTTGAGCGCCGGAGCCATGTTTCGCGGCCACGGATAGGCAACCAGATACCCCCTCACCGCATCGGCATCATCGGCCAGCACGAAGCAGCCCTCGGCATTCAGGTCGAGGCGATTGGCAAAGCAGTGACGGTCTTCCGGATGGTCCGGGAAAGACTTCATCGCGACTTCGACCACGCCATCCAGATCGGCCTCGGTCATCGGGCGCCAGTTCAGCATCGGGGTCGTCATGGTCATACTCACAAGTAGGGCCTTGGGGGAAAGTCGGCCCCTATAAACCTAGTTGGCCTTTTTTGGATCCGGCGGAAGGTCAGGCAAAGGGACGCAGGGGATGCCGTCGTCCTTCAGTTTCTTGATATCGGCGGGCGTGGCCTCGCCGTAGATTTCGCGCTTTTCGCTGCGGCCCTCGTGGATATCGCGGGCCTCACGGGCGAAGGCGTCGCCGACATAGTCGAAGTTTTCCTCGATATGACTGCGAACCTCGCGGACGGCCTGCATTACCATGGTCTGCATCAGCTTGGCCGTGTCGGGTTGTGAAGCCGCCGTCTTTTTCGTGCCGGAGACAGCAGGGGCCATGATCTGTTTGCGAACCTGTTTGGAGGCGCAATAGGGGCATTCCACCAGACCGCGTTCGGACTGGCTGTCATAGTCGGACGAGGAAGAGAACCACGCCTCGAAGCTATGGTCTTGGTCGCAGATAAGCGCGTAACGGATCATGGCGAAACAAAAGAGCGGTCGTGCGTCAGGGCCGGTATGGCCTTGCGGGCCTTTTCGACCAGAGACAGATCAAGCTCTGCGTGAAGCACTGCGGGGCGGTCATGGTCAAGCTTGGCGATCACCTCGCCCCATGGGGAGACAACCACCGAGCGCCCCCATGTCTTGCGGCCATCCTCGTGGTCGCCGCCCTGAGCGGGGGCCAGAACGAAACAGCCGGTTTCGATGGCACGGGCTCGCAGCAGAACTTCCCAGTGTGCCTCGCCCGTCGGGCGGGTGAAGGCGGCGGGAACGGTAATGATCGACGCACCGGCCTGAGCCAAGGCACGGTGCAGATAGGCAAAGCGCACATCGTAGCAGATGGTCATACCCAGTCCGCCCCATGGGGTCTGGGCCACCACCGCCTCTGAACCCGGGCGGATTACCGCGCTTTCGCGCCAGCGTTCACCTGTATCCAGATCGACGTCGAAGACGTGCATCTTGTCATAGCGCGAGACGATCCGGCCTTGCGGGTCGATCAGCAGGCTGCGGTTGGCGGCGCGGTCGTCGCCTTCCTCTCCGGAGCGGACAATGGCCGAGCCGACCAGTATCCAGACCTTCAGCTCCGCAGCCAGTTTGCACAGGCCCAGAACCGCTACATCGGAGGTTTCATCCGACAGGGCGTCTTCACGCAGACCCTTCCTCTGCTCGAGGAAGTTGGTGCCCTCGGGGGTGAGGATCAGCTCCGCCCCCTTGAGCGCCGCTTGACGGATCATGGGCGCGACATGGTCCAGACCCTTGGCCGCCGTGGCGGGGGTGGTGGTCTGGATCAGGGCCACTTTGACGATGGCACTCATGTCGCGCTTCCGATCGTGTCTTAGGCAGCCAGCAGCGGGTCGAGGCCGCCCTTGGCGTCCAGTGCGTGGATGTCGTCGCAGCCACCGATGTGCTGGTCGTTGATGAAGATTTGCGGGAAGGTCGCGGCACCGTTCGAACGGGCGACCATCTCGGCCTTCTTCTCGGGATCGTTGGAAGCCACGATCTCGTTGTAGCTGGCACCCTTGCGGTCCAGCAGGGCCTTGGCGCGGATGCAGTACGGGCAACCCGGCTTGGTATAGATGACGACTTCGGCCATTTGGGCCTCCTTCAGGGGGAACTAAAAGTCCGGTCCATGCCCGCGTCCGGCGAGCACGGCTTTCTATGTGCCTATTTAGGCATTTATCGCCCGCCGTGAACCCCTGCGACCACGGCAAGGTCAACCTGACGCGATCCGGCCTTCAGCAAAGCTTCGGCACAGGCGTCGGCTGTGGCCCCTGTAGTCAGCACATCATCGACCAGCAGAACGTGCCGCCCTTTGATCTTGCGGGCCGCAGAGGCTGAGACGGAAAAGGCGTTCTTGACGTTCAACCTGCGCCCCCTTGCCGAGCGACCGCCTTGGGACGCCGTCATACGCACGCGGCGCAAGGTGTCGGGCAGGTATTCCAGACCATGGGCCTTGGCCAAGGGGCGGGCGATCTCGGCGGACTGGTTGAAGCGGCGGCGCAGCAATCTCAATGGGTGAAGCGGGACAGGCAGCACCACATCAGCCTGTTCCAACAGCGGAGCTGCGGAGCGACTGACCCAACGGGCGAAAAGTTCTGCCGTCTGTTGCTGGTCCCCGTGTTTGAGACCCAGGATCAGGTTGCGCGAGTGTTCGTCATAGAGGCAGGCGGCGCGGGCGCGGGCAAAGCGGTGCGGGCTGGAAATGCACCCTGCGCAGCGATCCTGACCAAAGCCCGCGCCATCATGTTCATAGGGCAGGCCGCAGCCGTCACAGACGGGGTCTTCCAGAAAGCGGATGCGGCTCCATGCCCCGCTGGTCAGGCCCGACGAGGCGACCGATTTTGCGCCGTCATGGCTGAGTGGAGGCAGCACAAGGTCCACAACTTCGCGACCTAAATCGCGAAGCCTGTATCCTAGGCCTTTCCAATACGGCCATAAGCCGCCATCTAGTCCCGACATGAGCGCCCCCTCCTCCGGTCCCCCGATTATTTTCGACGTCGCACGACGCCAACAGCGTCTGGCCCGCGCCCAGAAGCTGTTCCCCCAAGCCGATTTCCTACACCGCCGTGTGGCAGAGGATGCGGCCCATACGCTTTCGGCGATCCTGCGCGAGTTTCGCTCGCCCGTCGACCTGTCTCCACATCAGGGTCTGTTGGCCGAGGCGCTGCAGGGCACGCCGGCGGCAGAGCGCGTGGGTGAAATCCGTTCGCTCGGCACCATTGAGGAGCGCGCTGCACCGGGGGCTGGCCTGCTGCCGATCGAGGACCAGCAAGCCGATCTGATCGTCAATCTGTTCGGTCTGCACTGGGCCAATGACCTTCCGGGAGCGCTGGCGCAGATCAGACGCGCCCTTCGACCGGACGGCCTGTTCATCGCCAGCCTGTTTGGCGCGGCGACCCTGAAAGAACTGCGCGGTGTGCTGACCGAAGCAGAATTAGAAGTAACGGGCGGAGCGCAGGCGCGTATCTCGCCGTTTGCCGATGGTTTTGACGGGGCGGGTCTTCTGCAACGTGCAGGCTTTGCCCTGCCCGTCTCGGATGTGGATCGCCTGACGGTTCGCTATTCCAGCCCGTTTGCCCTGATGCGCGACCTGCGGGCCATGGGAGAGACCAATGTACTGGCAGGACCGATCCGCCCCTTGACCCGCAAGGTCGTGGCGCGAGCGGCCGAGCTTTACATCGAGCGCCACGCCGAGGCCGATGGCCGTGTGCCGGCGACCTTCGAGATCGTGCATTTGGCCGGATGGGCTCCGCACGAGAGCCAGTTGAAACCCGCCAAGCGCGGCTCGGCCCAGATCAAACTGGCCGATGCCCTGGGGGTTAAGGAAAACGGCGGGCAATAAAAAAGGGGCCATCTGGCCCCTTTGTCTTATCCGGCGTTGGCCAGACCGGCATCAAGGCCAGAGCTGACGTTGTCGCCAACGCCTTCCCACATGCCGCCGTTGGTACCACCCAAGGCTGCAACGCCACCGATGATGGCCAATGCGATGAGAGCAGCGATCAGACCGTATTCAATCGCGGTCGCGCCGTCTTCAGTGAGTAAAAACTCTTTGATTAGACTAGACATTTTCACCGCTCCATTACGCGCTTGCGACTAGATTAGATCGCGTAGCCACGCAATCAGTGGTTCATCAGCCGGAGGCATAGGATAGTCCCGAAGATTGGCAGGCTTGACCCACGCCAGACCAGAATGTTCCTTGGCCACCACTGTACCGGACCAGCGCCGGCACAGGTAGAGTGGCATTAATAGATGAAATTTTTCGTAAGCGTGACTGGTAAATACAAATGGTGACAAACAGGCTTCTTTGACGTCGATCCCGAGTTCTTCCTTCAACTCGCGGATCAGGGCCTGTTCGGGGCGCTCACCCGGCTCGACCTTGCCGCCGGGGAACTCCCACAGGCCTGCCAGTTGTTTGCCCTCAGGGCGCTGGGCGATCAGGATGCGGCCATCCGGATCGATCAGCGCCACGGCAACAACCAGAACCGTAGGGACAGAGGTCTCGGCTACAGCCTCAGTCACGAGCGGTAGTCCCCGTTGATCTCGATGTAGCGTTTGGTCAGGTCACAGGTCCAAACCGTGGCCGAGGCGCGGCCCGAAGCGACGTGCACCGTGATGTCGATCTCGTCGTTCTTCATATAGGCGCTCATGACCTCTTCGTTGTAGTCGGCTGCCGGAGCGCCATCGATGGCGGCGGTGTGCGGACCAAAGAAGATGGCCAGACGGTCGCGGTCGACGGCTTCCTCGGTCTTGCCGACGGCCATAACGATACGGCCCCAGTTGGCGTCTTCACCAGCGATGGCGGTTTTCACCAGCGGGCTGTCAGCGATGGACTTGGCCAGCTTGCGGGCCGAAGCGGGCGATGCGGCACCATCGACGGTGACCTTCACGAACTTGGTCGCGCCCTCGCCGTCCTTGACCAGCTGGTGCGCCAGATCGAGCATCACCTCTTCCAGTGCGCGCGAGAAGTCCTTCAGGCGACGGTCGCCCACGCGGCCGATGCGCGGTGCGCCCGACTTGCCCGTGGCAAAGATCAGGGCGGTGTCGTTTGTCGAGGTATCGCCATCCACCGTCACCGAGTTGAAGGTGGTGCGGACGTGCAGATTCAGCAGTGCTTTCAGAACCGGAGGCGCGATGTCGGCATCGGTAACGATGAACGACAGCATGGTCGCCATGTCCGGTGCGATCATGCCCGAGCCCTTGGCGATACCCGAGATACGAACCTTCACGCCCTCGATCTCGCATTCGGCATAAGCACCCTTGGGGAAGGTGTCGGTGGTCATGATGCCCGAACCGGCCTTGGCCCAGTTGTCAGCATTCAGACCCGCTTCGATTTCGGACCATTTGGCGGCGATCTTGCTGTCATCCAGCACCACGCCGATCACGCCGGTCGAGGCCAGCATGACGTCGCGTTGGCGGCAGCCGAAACGCTTGGCGGCCTCGGCGGCGGTGCGGCGGGCGGCATCGGCACCCAGCTTGCCGGTGAAGGCGTTGGCGCAACCGGCGTTGACGACCATCAGGCGAACACCCTCGCCGCCCTTTTCGGTGTCGAGCTGCTTCTTGCACCAGTCCACCGGAGCCGAGCCGACCTTGTGACGGGTAAACACGCCCGCGCAGTTGGCACCGTCGGGGAAGTGGAACACCACCAGATCGTCACGCTCATGCTTGTAGAAGCCTGCGCGGGCGGTGGCGATCTCTACGCCTTCGATGGGCGGCATTTCCGGGAAGGGAACGGCCAGCGGCGAAATCATCAGGCCCGGCTTGCCCGCAGCTGCAGGGGCCGACGCAGTTTTCGACGGTTGGGTCGCGCGCTTGATGGCCGAGGTCAGCGGATCGAGTGCCTTTTCAATGGCGGATTCGATTTTTTGGCCGGTCGAGGAAGGCTTTACTGGTGGACGGCTCATGAGGCGGTTCCGGTCGAGGAAGCTGTAGGGGATGCCGAAGCGGGAGCGGCCGTTTGCGGCGCGGACTGCGGCGGGTCAATCTCAATTTGGACCTCGGCCTTGCCGCGCAGTTGCTCTAGTAACTGGCGAACGCCTTCATAGGTCAGATAGCGAACGATGACAGGGCGGGCCTGTTCCAGCGTCGGCGGGGTTTCGGCGCGACGATCCTCGACACGCAACACGGCCCAGCCGTTTCCGGTCTCGACGGGTCCAACGACGCTGCCGGCAACCTTGCCCGCGACGGCGGTCGCATAGGCTTCGGGCAGGAGTTCCGGCGTGGCATAGCCCAGATCACCGCCAAGGAAGCGCGAGGTCTCGTCGGTAGAGCGCTGGCCCGCAAGGGTTTCGAAGGCTGCGCCCTGCCCCAGAAGCGCCATCACGGCCTCAGCCCCTTCACGGGTGGAGCTGAGGATCAGGCGCAGGCGTACCTCTTCGGATTTGGTGGCGCGGCGCTGTTGCTCCGCATAGAGGCGCTCAACGGCCTGATCGGAAACGGCGCGATCCACAACAGTTTCGACCAGCATGTCGCCGAGGATGCGCTGGCGTACCGCTTCCAGACGGCGCTGGGCCGCAGGGCTGTCCGCCAGACCGCGACGCTCGGCTTCGGCAGCCAGAAGTGTCTGGTCGATCACCTCGTCGAGCACACGGCGGAACAGCTCTGAGCGCACATCCAGAGGCTCGCCCTCTCCAATCAACCCTTGCGCGACAGCTTCACGGCGAACGTCAGAGGCCCAGACCTCATGTTTTTCGACACGTGCGACTATCCTGTCACCGCTATCGGGATGCGAGGCATCCATACGGTCGCCACAGGCCGCCAAAGACAGGGCCATGACGGCACAAAGTCCCGCAGCCATTGGCCGCAAACCGGAAATGAGAGGGCGCGATGACCGCATCGGGCGCTCCTGTTTTGGATCAATAAAGGCGTCAGCCAGCGGATTATTCAGCCTGTTTCGCGCATCCCAAAACGGCGCTCGCGTTGACAGGCCATAGGGCGGTGCTTAAGTCCGGCCTGCGCCCAAGTCGAGGGGTTTTCGATTGTATGCGCGGAGCTTTGTGTCATCGGGTCTTCCGAAGAACAAACGGCACCGCTTATACGGCCCCGAAATTTCGGCCAGAGCTGTCTTTTTTCTGAGCCTTTAACGGCTCGACCGATCCGGAATATCCATGCTCGGCTTCGCCAAGAAACTCTTCGGTTCCTCGAACGATCGCAAGGTCAAGGCCTTCACCGCACAGGTCCAGAAGATCAATGCCCTCGAATCCAAATTCGAGGCCCTGTCCGACGATGAACTGCGCATGATGACGCAGACCTTCAAGGACCGGATCGAAGGTGGCGAGTCTCTCGACAAGCTGCTCAGTGAAGCCTTTGCTGTGGCCCGCGAGGCCTCCAAGCGTGTGCTCGGCCAGCGCCAGTACGACGTACAGCTGGTCGGCGGCATGATCCTGCACGAAGGCGGTATCGCCGAGATGCGCACCGGCGAGGGCAAGACCCTGGTGGCTGTGGCTCCGGTGTATCTGAACGCGCTTGAGGGCAAGGGCGTACACGTCATCACCGTGAACGACTATCTGGCCCGCCGCGACGCCGAGCAGATGGGCAAGGTCTATCGCTTCCTCGGCCTTGAAGTCGGCGTGATCGTCAATGGCCTGAGCCAGGGCCAGCGCCAGATGGCCTATCAGGCCGACATCACCTACGGCACCAACAACGAATTCGGCTTCGACTACCTGCGCGACAATCTGGTCTATGACCGTCGCGAAATGGTTCAGCGCAGCCACCACTTCGCCATCGTCGACGAAGTTGACTCGATCCTGATCGACGAAGCCCGTACCCCGCTGATCATCTCGGGCCCGACCGAAGACCGTTCGGACTTCTACAAGATCGTCGATGTTCTGGTGAAGGAACTGGTCAAGGACAAGGAAACCTATGACCTCGACGAGAAGCAGCGTCAGGCTCTGCTGACCGAGCTGGGCTCGGAACGCATCGAGGAGATGCTGAAGGCCAACGGCCACCTCGCCGAAGGCACCGAAGACCTCTACGATCCGCTGAACGTCTCGCTGGTTCACCACGTCAACCAGGCCTTGCGCGCCAATACCCTGTACCAGCGCGACAAGGACTACATCATCAAGGGCGGCGAGATCGTCCTGATCGACGAGTACACCGGCCGTATGATGACTGGCCGCCGCCTGTCGGAAGGCCTTCACCAGGCGCTGGAAGCCAAGGAAGACGTCAAGATCCAGCCCGAGAACCAGACCCTGGCCTCGGTGACGATCCAGAACTATTTCCGCCTGTACGAGAAGCTGTCGGGCATGACCGGCACGGCCTCGACCGAGGCGCAGGAATTCATGGACATCTACAAGATGGATGTCCTGGAAGTTCCGACCCACCGTCCGATCCAGCGCAAGGATTATGACGACGAGGTCTATCGCACCTTCAAGGAAAAGAACGACGCCATCGTCAAACAGATCGCCGAATGCCACGTGAAGGGTCAGCCGATCCTCGTCGGCACCGTGTCGATCGAAAAGTCCGAAGAGCTGTCGGAGCTGCTCAAGACCTATGAGTACAAGGTCGAGACCAGCCGCACTCTGAAGC
>JAEZHG010000319.1 GCA_023436945.1 Pseudomonadota bacterium
GCCTTCAATATAAGGTCATCACCGCCGTTGATGATCCCAACGCCGTCTCGCCTGACAGCAATGATCTCGTGCGCGTCCACTATGAGGGCACGCTGATCGACGGCACGGTCTTCGATAGCTCTTTCGAGCGTGGCACGCCGATCGTGTTCTCGCCTGAAGGTGTGGTGGAAGGCTGGACCGAGGCGCTTCAAATGATGAAGAAGGGCGAGGAATGGCTGATCTATCTGCCGCCTGAACTGGGCTATGGCGATATGCAGGCAGGCCACATCCCGCCGCACTCTGTTCTGGTGTTCAGGCTGCAACTGCTGGACGTCGCGCAGGTGCCGGGTGGCATCAAGGGCGTGGGCCAAGCCAACGGCTGACAAGGTTTAAAAGGGTCGCTCCGGCGGCCCTTTTTTATGCCTGCCACTCGGCGATGACTTCGGCGTCGGTCTCGGTGGTGAGCCGATCTGCAGACAGTGCCGT
This sequence comes from Pseudomonadota bacterium, assembly GCA_023436945.1. GTDB lineage: Bacteria > Pseudomonadota > Alphaproteobacteria > Caulobacterales > Caulobacteraceae > Brevundimonas. The sequence goes on from JAEZHG010000319.1 coordinate 466, forward strand.
CGCCCGCTCGGGGGCCAGTTGCTTCAGCGCCCAGATGGCCGTGCCGCGCACAACGGGGGCCGGATCATCCACCAGCGTCTCGACCAATGGCACTAGCGTAAGATCGCCCGAGTTGCCCGCCGCATGCAGTACATTGCGGATGAAACGGTCGCGACCGATGCGCTTGATCGGGCTCTTGGTGAACAGGGCACGGAACGACGGATCATCAAGCACCAGCAGGTCTGACAGCTTGGGCGACTTCAGGCTGTCGCGGGCATGTAGCCGGACTTCCTGAGCGTTCTGGGCGAACTTATTCCAAGGGCAGGCGGCCAGACAGTCATCGCAACCATAGATGCGGTTGCCGGTCATCTGGCGGAACTCGCGGGGCCACAGGCCGCCGTATTCAATCGTCAGATACGAGATGCAGCGCCGCGCATCTATCTGGTACGGGGCGGGGAAGGCATTCGTCGGACAGGCGTCGAGACAGGCCGTGCACGAGCCGCATCCGCCTGTCACGGGTTCATCCGGCTCGATCTCGGCGGCGGTCAGGATCGTGCCGATGAAGAACCAGCTTCCCAGTTCGCGGCTCAACAGATTGGTGTGCTTGCCCTGCCAACCCATGCCGGAGCGCGCGGCCAGCGGCTTTTCCATCAGGGGGGCGGTGTCGACAAACACCTTCACCTCTTTGCCCGTTCGCGCAGCGATCTGGCCTGCCAGTATCTTCAGGCGGCCCTTGATCAGTTCGTGATAGTCGTCCCCCCGCGCATAGACCGAGATATAGCCGCTGTCGGCTTGGTCGAACTGAGGGCGAGGATCGGTTTCGGGGCCGTAGTTCATGGCCAGCACAATGGCGCTTCTTGCCCCGTCCCACATGGCGGTGGGGTGGCTGCGGCGCTCCAGAGTGGTTTCCAACCAGCCCATGTCGCCGTGGCGTCCGGCCTCGACGAACTCGCCCAGACGCTCCCCCGCCTCCCACGGCTCGGACGCCGAGGCAAAACGGCACGAGCCGAAGCCAAGTTCGGCAGCGCGCTTGCGGATAAAGGGACGGGGATCGGAAGCCATCAGCGCCCTTTGCCCCCAGACGGGTCAGAAGTCGAGGTCGGTGTACCAACTCGCCGGCGGAACACCGGGGAAACGGTCCGAAAGGAGTACGCGGAAGCAGGGACGCGATTTGATCTTGGAGTACCAGAGCTTCAGTGACGGAACGAGCGCCCAGGGCATCTCGCCGAAATAGTCCAGCACCGACAGGTGACCTGCCGCGATCAGGTCGGCTTGCGAAAGGCGACGGCCAGCCAGCCATTCACGCGCCGAGGCCAGAGCCTCAAGTGACGCAAGGTGGTCTTTCAGCGCCTCACGGCCTTCACGCAGTTGGCGGGCATCGGGCGGGCCGAGTTTCAGCATCGGCTTTTCGACGCGTTCGTGCAGTAGAACCGCATCGACATCGTCAGAGAAGCGACGGGCAAACCACGTAGCCAGACGACGGGCTTCGGCGCGCTCTGCGGCATCGCTCGGCAGCAGAAGCTCCATCTTGGCGCGATCTTCGATCCAGCCGAAAATGGCGTCCAACTCGCAAAGGTTCAGCGTCTTGCCGCGCTCGGTCACGCTCAGCACCGGCGGCATGCCCGACGGGTTCAGTTCGAACAGCGGGCAGTTCGGGTCCCAAGGGCGCACCACTTCCTCGCCCCAGTCCACCTTGGCTTCACCCAGCGCCAGACGCGCCGCGCGCGAGGCCGGATGGAAGGTGAAATGATAAAGGACTGCGGGCGAAGACATGCAGGTTTACCCATGCACCCTGTGCGTTAACACCGTGTTTACCGCGACGGTCCGGCGCATAGTTTTTTGGGTATTTGGACCTAGCCCCAAGGGCCGCTTCGGACGCTGTCGGCGGGAGGCACAGGCGCGTCCATATCCTCGGCGGCGGGCGGGGTGGCCATGCCCGAGGGACGGGGATCAGGGTGGATGATCACATCCACCTGCGGATAGGCCGCCATAATGCGGCGCTCGGCAGCGACGACGATGGTGTGGGCGGCCTCAAGGCTCAGGGTCGGGTCCAGATCGACGTGCATCTGCACCATCATGATCGATCCGGCCATGCGGGCGCGCAGTTGGTGGACGTTGCTGATGTTGCTGTCTTCGAGAACCAGCGCTGTGATGCGGTTGCGGTCCTCGTCAGGAACGGAGCCGTCCAGCAGATGATCCGCAGAGGAGCGCATCAGGCTGATTGCGCCCCATGCTAGCCATACGGCAATAACCAGACCCGCCGTCGCATCTAGCCCCGGAGCATTCAGTAGCGCACCCGAAACCAGACCGATCATCACCACCACATTGGCGGCCAGATCGGCGGTGTAGTGGGCGCGATCCCCTTTGAGTGCCAGCGATCCGGTCTTCTTCACGGCGCGGGACTGCACCCACACCAGCCATCCGGTCATGGCCATCGAGATCGCCATGACCACCAGTGCGGTCATGCCGGGCGCGACGGCGACGGGATGGAAGATGCGGCCAATGGCCTGAAAGGCGATGAAGCCCGCTGACGCCAGCACCACGCCCGATTGTACCAGAGCGGCCAGACCCTCAAACTTTCCATGGCCATAGCGGTGACCCGCATCGGCAGGAGCCGCGGCGATGCGTACGGCGATGAAGGTGAATAGCGAACCCAGCACGTCAAAGCCGGAATCCGCCAAACTGGCCATCACCGATACCGAGCCCGATGCCCCCAGAGCATAGGCTTTCAGCAGCACCATGATGAGCGCCATGGTCAGGCTGATGGTCGTGATCCGGCGTGTGATCGCGTTTATTTCGCTCGGGGATATGGTCATGTCCGAGGACACTAACATGATGCATATTTCACTTAAAAGATGCGTATCTTGATGGCGGCAGGGCGAGACACTCTTTAAAAGACGATGTGTCTCGGCTCCCCCATCCGTGAGCCTCAATCCTTGAGAGAGAATATGGCTGACTGGCTGATTGCCATCATCATGGGTCTGGTCGAAGGCCTGACCGAGTTCATACCGGTATCCTCGACAGGCCACCTTCTGTTGCTGGGCCATTTCCTCGGCTTCGAGAGCACGGGCAAAACCTTCGAGATTGTGATCCAGCTGGGTGCGCTTCTGGCGATCATCAGCATCTATTTCAAAAAGCTTTGGCAGCTGGCGACGCGCTGGCCGCATGACGCCGAGGCCCGTCGTTTCATCATCGGTCTGTTGGTGGCCTTCGCTCCGGCGGTGGTGATCGGCTTTACAGCCTACGACTTCATCAAACAGGTGCTGTTCGAGACCCCGCTGGTCATCTGTATCGCCCTGATCGTCGGCGGTTTCCTGCTCCTGTGGCTGGACCGGATGAAGAAGATGCCGGTCTATCTGGACGCCGACAAATACCCCATGCGCGTCTATTTCCTGATCGGCCTGTTCCAGTGTCTGGCCATGGTGCCGGGCGTGTCGCGATCTGGCGCCACGATTGCGGGCGGACTTCTGCTGGGCACCAACAAGCGTTCGGCCGCCGAGTTCAGCTTCTTCCTTGCCCTGCCGACCATGGGCAGCGCCGTCTTCTGGGACCTGTTCCAGAACCGCAGCAACCTGAACTTTGACGACATCGGTCTGATCGCCATCGGCTTCGTTACCGCCTTTATTGCGGGTTTGGCGGTGGTGAAGTTCCTGCTGGACTTCGTCTCGCAGCGCGGCTTTGGCCTGTTTGCATGGTGGCGCATTATTGTGGGTGTGGCGGGCCTGATCGGCCTTGCAGTCACCGGCGGCTTCTAAACTCTAGAGATCGCGCAAAACAAAAGGGGCATCCGGTTGGATGCCCCTTTCTTTATGGTTCGATCGCTTGAGGATCAGGCCGTCACGTTCTGGGCGGCGTATTGGCCACCGACGCGATAGCGCCACAGATAGCCCTCGGCGACAGCCTGAAGGCCCTTCGGTTCGATACCCAGATCGGCCAGACCCTTGGCACCTTCGGAAACGACATTGTCGGTTTCCAGCATCTTGACCTGATCGACGGTCAGGGCCGGAGCCAGACCGATAGCCGCAGGAACCTGGGCGATCGAAGCGACGATGCGGGCAATCGGGAAGGGCAGGTTCACGAGGAAACGATCACGACCGGTCTCGGTCAGGATGTACTGCATCAATTCCTTCATGGTCCAAACCGATGCACCGCCCAGCTCATAGG
>JAEZHG010000012.1 GCA_023436945.1 Pseudomonadota bacterium
CTTCCAGGCGAAGGTCGAGCCGCAGGGTTTCAAGGCCCAGGTCGTTGCCTACGACAAGGCCTCCTGTGTCGCCTACAAGAACGAGCTCGACGCGCACCTTGGCCCCGAGGCATCGACCATCGTCATGTCGAAGTCCCGTGGCGACTCGCCTGAGTGGGCCAAGTGGACCCCTGGTGCCGAGGAGCTGGAGCAGGTCGTCGCTCGCTTCAACGATCCAGCCGACCCGCTCAAGATCATCATCGTCACCGCAAAGCTGCTGACCGGGTTCGATGCGCCGATCCTCTACTGCCAGTACCTCGACAAGCCGCTCAAGGAGCACACGTTGCTCCAGGCGATCACCCGCACCAACCGGGTGTACCCGCCGGACAAGACGCATGGCCTGATCGTCGACTACCTCGGCATCTTCGATGACGTCGCCAAGTCGCTGGCCTTCGATGAGCACGCGGTCCAGCAAGTCGTGTCGAACATCGAAGAGCTCAAGAAGCAGCTCGCTCCGGCGATGGCTACGGCAGTCGCCTTCTTCCCCGGCGTCGACCGCACCGTCGGTGGCTACGAAGGTCTTGTCCAGGCACAGTCCGCGATCGCCGACGAGGTCACGAAGGACGCATTTGGTGCGGCGTACAGCGTGGTCTCGCAGCTCTGGGAGGCCCTGAGCCCGGACCCGATGCTGGCAGCGTTCCGCGACGACTACCGGTGGATCACCGACGTCTACGAGTCGGTGCGTCCCTCCGACATCGCAGGTCGCCTCGTCTGGCACGCGCTCGGAGCCAAGACCATCGACCTGATCAACGAGCATGTCCAGGTTGAGATCCCGCAGGGTGCCGACACCATCGTTCTGGATGCGCAGACGATCGAGGACCTGATGACCGGCAAGCGCAAAGACGTCCCCATCGAGGAGATCGAGAAGCAGATCACGGCTCGCATCGCTCGCCACCTCAACAACCCGGTCTTCATCGAGCTCGGGCAGCGCCTCAACGATCTGCGGGAGCGATACGCCGACATCCAACAGTCCAGCCTCGACTTCTTGCGCGAGCTCCTCGAGCTCGCCCGCGACACCGTCGCCGCCGAGAAGGCCGCGAACGAGACCCCTCGCGAGGAGCAGGGCAAGGCCGCGCTGACTGAGCTCTTCGAAGCGCTGAAGGGCGACGAGACGCCCATCATCGTGTCCAATGTGGTCGACCGAATTGACGAGGTCGTCCGCGGCGTGCGGTTCGAAGGCTGGCAGTCCACCATCCGCGGGGACCAGGAGGTCCGCCAGGCGTTGAGGAAGACGCTGTACGTCCAGTTCAAGATCCGCGACAACGACGTCTTTGAGAAGGCCCTCGGCTACGTCCGGGAGTACTACTGACCGGTGCCAGGCAATAGGTTGCCCGGCAGCTCTAGCCAGACCCCTGTATCCGAACGCGGGTCGACTCCGGGAAGGCGCTGAGGAGCCACTTGGTCCTGGCCAGATCCGCGGAGAGCGCGCGTCGGACTCGGTGAGTGAGGTAGCGGTGCTCGAGCTCCGCCTCGAGCCGATTGACCTCCGCCTGAAGACGCGCCGCTGCGCTCAGCGCCCGTTGCCGACATGACGGAGTGCAGTAGAGCTGGGGTCGGCCTGCTCGCCCGGACCACTCAACTCGACTTGTGCAGTCCGGGTTGTCGCAACGTCGGTCGGTCGCCACGGACGAGCCATGCGCATTTGACGCGAGCCTGGTCACGATCACCCTCCCGACCAAGTAGTTGTTCTTGCGGTTAGATAGCGCCCGGCGGTGGCGGGTGTTGGCGAACTCGACGTTTGCGCTTCAGCGTTTATTGTGCACCGCCTGCGCACATTTGGCGAGCAGTCGGCCCTTCTTCAGTGGAATAGACGCAATAGAGCGAATAGCCGCAGTGGACCTGTGGCCACCAGCAAATGCGCAGACAGGTTCTTGTGCGCGCCCGCTGGCGGGCATACGCTGCGATAGTCGATCTGAAGGCGAGCGCCGACATCCCAAAGGGCAGAGGCGCACCCGCGGCAACGGGTACGCCTCCTGGTCGATTCCCGATGCACGCTTGAAAGCGAGGGAATCTTCCTTGCCTGATTCTAATGGCGATGTCCGTCCGCCCGCAGGTCTCGGGGGCGCCGTCCGATGGACCTTCAAACTCGGAGCCAACGCTCGTGAGTGGGATTGGAGCGATGGTCCGCCGGACCTTCGAGAGCTGTCCCCGGTCCGAATGCCCGCGTCTGGGGCGACGTCCAGGCACGTTCCCGTTCGCGCGTTCAGCACGACGACGCAACAGCACGTGGCCCTGGAGTCCGGGCTCGAGCATGACCTACTCCGGGTGCTTGATCGTGATCCCCGAACGGCATGGATCACCACACAGCCCTGTCGAATCGATTGGCTCGATGCCGGTCGCCGGGCCGCAAGTCACGTTCCTGACCTCCTATCCGTCGACGTAGACGGCCAAGTACGGCTGTGGGACGTCCGACCAGAGCACGCCGCACGGACGGTGGAGTTCGTCGCCCTCATGGATGCGACGTCATCTGCGGCAGCCGATGTGGGCTGGAGGTTCAGCGTCTTCAGCGGGATCTCCGACGTTCATCGCTTCAACCTGCTCTGGCTACACGGATACCGCCACCGGCCAGGCTGGGCGGATCGCTGGGAAGAACAGCTGATCGCGCGTGCATCGAGCGGTGCGCGCCTGGGCGGCCTGGTCCAGGAGGACGACCAGCAGGCCTCACTCGTGTGGCATCTCATCTGGAGCGGCCGACTGGTGGTGGACCTGAGCAGTCGACTCGATCCCGCGACCGAGGTTGCGGCGTGCCGGGCGTGACGCAGGCGAAGGTTGGTCTGGCC
>JAEZHG010000104.1 GCA_023436945.1 Pseudomonadota bacterium
CGTCTCGACCACCAACGAAGGCCGCACCCTGCCCTTCTCGGTGGCTGAGCGTAAGTCGCTACAGACCCTTTGGAACGCCACTTGCGTGAACATGGGTGGCTCGCTGAACGCAACAACGGGCTATTGCGCCCCCAGCCGCGCCATGGGCTTCAACAACGCCAATGCGTGGAACAACCAGTCCGAGGCCGCCAAGCTGGCCATCATGCGCGCCAACCTTTCGCCAGCCCAGCTGGCGCAGCTCGAAGCCTATCTTCCGCGTCCACAGCGCACGCTGGAAAGCGAACAACTGACGCTGGATGCCCAGATGAACATGCCGTTCCAATGGAATGGCGAGCATAATGTGGTTGTCGGTGCCCAGGTCATCCGTGGTGAACTGACCGACGGCGTCTTCGGCCTCGAAAGCGGCGAAGGCGGCAAGGCCCAGGACCACAATATGTACTCGCTGTTTGCCGAGGACACCTGGCAGGCCACCAAGGCCTTTGCCCTGACCGGCGGCATCCGTTTCGATGACCACGAAGTCTTCGGCAGCCACTTCAGCCCGCGCCTGTACGGCGTCTATACGCTGAACGACAACTGGACCATCAAGGGCGGCGTCTCGACCGGCTTCAAGACCCCCAAGACCACCCAGCTCTATGATGGTGTGACCGGCTTTGGCGCTCAGGGCACCTCGCCCATGTTCGGCAATCCGGACCTGAAGCCGGAGACCAGCGTCTCGACCGAACTGGCCGTCTACTGGCACGGTGACAGCGGCAACAGCTTCAACGCCACGATCTTCAACAACACCTTCGAAGACAAGATCGCCAACCAGCCGTGCGGCAATGGTCTGGCACTGCAATGCGCCTCTACCGGTGACTATGCCGATCTGGGCTATGGTGCTTCCAGCACCCGCGCCACCAATATCGACGAAGTTCAGATTCGTGGTGCCGAACTGGCTGGCCGCTGGTACATCCTCGACAATCTGTCGGTGCGCGGTAACTACACCTACACGGACAGCGAGCAGAAGAGCGGTGCGAACGCCGGCAAGCCGCTGGGCGAAAGCGCCAAGCACATGGCCAATGCCTCTCTGAACTGGCAGGCAACCGACCGCCTGAGCCTGATGCTGACCGGCGAGGCCCGTGCGGACCGCTATGCCGGCGAGCACGTCATCACCGGCGAGTCGCTCTACTACAAGGACTATGGCGTGCTGAACCTTGGCGGTTCGTACAAGGTCAATGAGTGGCTGACGGTCAATGCCCGCGTCAACAACCTGCTGGATCGCGACTTCACGACCTACAGCGCCGAGTTCAACGATCTGAACAACGACGGCCGCTATGACGGCACCAACGAGACCCTGTTCTTCGATCACTACAACAACAAGGACAAGGCCCGTAGCTTCTGGCTGAGCGTCAACGCCCGCTTCTAAACCGTTCCCCTTCGAGGAAACTCTGGCCGCCCTTCGGGGCGGCCTTTTTCTTGGGAAACAGCCCCCACTGATCAGCGCTAGGGCAATAAGAGACTAGTCATAATTACGTATCATAGTCCGCAGCCATGTCTGATCGTGCCATCCGTAATCTCGAGCATCTTCGCCGTTCCGCCTCGACGGCGCGTGTTCTCAACCTGCTCAAGGTTGCCGACGAACATTCCCACACACCGGAATGGGCCGCAGAACCTATGTTCAAGACACCGGGGCTGAACTCGGCACTGATCATCAAACACCGCCTTCGTCGCAACGAGACTGACAGCTTCCCCGGTCGTCGCCAGATCGCCACCAAGGTCGTCCTGCCGATCGACGCGGCCGATCTAAAGACGGGTGGCCGGTTTGTGTTTGTGAACCAGATCGGGTTCGAGCGCGTGATGCTTGAGGCCTTTGGCCTTTCGGCAGATCACGAGGACATCCGCACCCTTCGCCTGATGGACCAGCTCCCGTCGCTGGACCCGTTCCTGCTGCGCGAGCAACTGCGCCGTGGCGGGGTCTATGCCGCGCCCTGCTATTTCGCCATCAGCGAGGCCGATCTGGAGAAGATGTCGGCCTTTGTGGAGCGCGAGATCGAGCCACTGGTGACGCTCAGCCTTGGCGGGGCTGCTGCCTCGGTCAACTCCACCGCCCGTATGGCCAACAAGATTCTCTCCAACGATCCGGGTGACCGCCTGGACGCCTTGCGCACCACCCTGCGTCTGGAGCCGGAGCAGTATCAGGAGGGCATCTTCTGCTGGAAGGGCTTCCTCTATTACAAATGGTGCCTGAACAGCACCATGGACGAGATCATGAGCGTGGCCGAGGAAGTGGCCACCGTGAAGCCTTTCGGCCCGATGGATGCCTCTGCGCGTGACTATATTACCCGCGGTCGCGGCGTTCTGCGCAGCAACATCCTCAAGACCTGCGAGAAGGTCAGCCGGACCCTGCGCTACTATGACGATGCCTATGCGGGTCTGACCCAGCACGGCAATCCGATCGCCTTCCGAGACTTCCTTCTGGAAGCCCCTACTCTGTTCACCCGTCTGGGTGACCAGTTGGGCGCGATTCAGCACATCGTCAGCTTCTGGCGCTTCCGTTTCAACAACAAGGCCTCGCCCGTCACCGCAGACGAACTGATCGACATCTTCATGGATTTCGAAACCGGCCTGATGGGGCGCGACTTCGACGATATGGCCAAGGAACTGGCCTGATCTGAAGACACAAAAAAGG
>JAEZHG010000118.1 GCA_023436945.1 Pseudomonadota bacterium
GACAGGATGTATTTCTCGATCAGCACATGGTCGTTGCCGAACGAGGCCGCCGCCTCGCGCTGGCACGAGGTCAGGGCGTCAAGGAAATCATCGGCCTTTTCGACCAGACGCATCCCCTTGCCGCCACCACCGGCGACGGCCTTGATCAGCACCGGATAACCGATCTTGTCGGCCTCGGCCTTGAGGAACTCTGGCTGCTGGTTCTCGCCCATATAGCCGGGCGTGACCGGAACACCGGCCTCGGCCATCAGCTTCTTGGCGGCATCCTTCAGGCCCATGGCCGTGATGGATTTCGGCAGAGGGCCGACCCAGATCAGGCCCGCATCCATGACGGCCTGAGCGAATTCGGCATTCTCGGACAGGAATCCATAGCCGGGGTGGATGGCCTCGGCCCCCGTCTGCTTGGCGGCAGCGATGATCTTGTCACCGACCAGATAGGATTCACGCGTGGCCGCAGGGCCGATATGCACGGCCTCATCAGCCATGCGGACGTGCAGCGCATCCTCATCGGCGTCCGAATAGACGGCGACGGTGCGGATACCCAGACGGCGGGCCGTCTTGATGACGCGACAGGCGATTTCGCCACGGTTGGCGATCAGAACAGACTTCATCATCGCATTACATCCTGAACACGCCGAAGGACGGACGATCGGCAATCGGGGCCTGAAGCGCGGCCTCCAGCGCCAAACCCAGCACATCGCGGGTCTGGACAGGGTCGATCACCCCGTCGTCCCACAGGCGGGCGGTGGCGTAATAGGGGTTTCCCTCGTCCTCGTATTTCTGGCGCACAGGCGCCTTGAAGCTTTCCGCCTCTTCCGGCGTCCATTTGGCGGCGTCGCGGTGGACAGTGGCCAGAACGCTGGCGGCCTGTTCGCCGCCCATCACGCTAATGCGGCTGTTTGGCCATGTGAACAGGAAGCGCGGGCTGTAGGCTCTGCCGCACATGCCATAGTTGCCGGCCCCGAAGCTGCCGCCGATCAGGACGGTGATCTTGGGCACGTTAGCCGTCGCGACCGCCGTCACCAGCTTGGCACCGTGCTTGGCGATGCCCTCGGCTTCATACTTGCCGCCGACCATGAAGCCCGAGATGTTCTGCAGGAACAGCAGCGGGATCTTGCGCTGACAGGCCAGCTCGATGAAGTGCGCGCCCTTCTGGGCGCTTTCGCTGAACAGCACGCCGTTGTTGGCCAGAATGGCCACCGGCATGCCGTGGATGTGTGCAAAGCCGCAGACCAGAGTGGTGCCGTAAAGCGCCTTGAACTCTTGGAACTCCGAACCATCGACCAGACGGGCAATCACCTCGCGCACTTCGTAGGGCGCGCGCACGTCCTCGGGGATGATGGCATAGAGGTCTTCGGCGGCGAACTTCGGCTCGACCGGATCCTGGATGTTCACATTGGCGAAGACTGGCGGCGGCAGGGTGGCGACGATGTCGCGCACGATGGTCAGGGCGTGTTCGTCATTGTCGGCCACGTGGTCGACCACGCCGGACTTGCGGCCATGGACCTCGGCCCCACCAAGGTCTTCGGCGCTGATGACCTCGCCCGTCGCGGCCTGAACCAGCGGCGGACCGGCAAGAAAGATGGTGCCCTTGCCGCGTACGATCACCGTCTCGTCCGACATGGCCGGAACATAGGCACCGCCCGCGGTACAGCTGCCCATCACACAGGCGATCTGGGCGATGCCCTTGGCAGACATCTGGGCTTGGTTGAAGAAGATGCGGCCAAAGTGGTCGCGGTCGGGGAAGACCTCGGCCTGATTGGGCAGATTGGCCCCGCCGCTATCGACCAGATAGACGCACGGCAGATGGTTCTCCAGCGCGATCTCTTGGGCGCGCAGGTGCTTCTTCACCGTCATCGGGAAGTAGGTGCCGCCCTTCACCGTGGCGTCGTTGCACACGATCATGACCTGACGGCCCGACACACGGCCAATGCCGCAGATCATGCCCGCGCCCGGCACCTCGTCGTTGTAAAGGCCATTGGCGACCAATTGGCCGATCTCGAGGAAGGGCGAGCCGGGGTCCAGCAGACGCTCGACCCGCTCGCGCGGCAACAGTTTTTCGCGGGCGACGTGACGCTCGCGGGACTTTTCATCACCGCCCAGCGCCGCCTTGGCCACCTTTTCGCGCAGTTCCTCGGCGAGGGCGCGATTGTGGGCAGCTTTGGCCTTGGCCTCGGCGCTGTCGGGATTGAGAGATGTCGTTAGGACAGGTGCGGTCATGGCGTTGTCCTCAGGCCCCGACCAGTTCGCGGCCGATCAGCATGCGGCGGATCTCATTGGTGCCCGCGCCGATATCCATCAGCTTGGCGTCGCGCAGATAGCGCTCGACAGGCCAGTCCTTGGTGTAACCGGCGCCGCCCAGCGCCTGAACGGATTCAGCCGCCGTGCGGAAGGCATTTTCCGAGGCCAGCAACACACAGCCTGCCGCATCGAAACGGGTGGTCTGGCCCGCATCGCAGGCCTTGGCCACGGCATAGGCATAGGCACGCGCCGATTGCAGGGCGACATACATGTCCGCCACCTTGGCCTGCATCAGCTGGAAGGTGCCGATGGCCTTGCCGAACTGCTTGCGCTCGCGAACGTAGGGAATGACGGTGTCGAGGCAGGCCTGCATGATGCCCAGCTGCACGCCCGACAGCACCACGCGCTCATAGTCCAAACCCGACATCAGAACGCCCACGCCGCCGTTCAGCGGCCCCATGACATTCTCTTCCGGCACGAAACAGTCCTCGAA
>JAEZHG010000121.1 GCA_023436945.1 Pseudomonadota bacterium
TCCATGAGGATGGATTGCAATCGGGCCTTGCGGTTGCCGAACAACTGGGCGGCGTGCGTCGCCCGTGGACGGTCGAGAACGAAAGCGGCCGCATCCACGTTTCTACGCCAAGAAACCTGGCGATGGAGCGGGCAGGGTGACAGCCGCCTCTGCTCTCTACTTTGGCAAGGTGATCCACACGCGCTTTCGCCCCAAAGCGCACCATCTCGATTATCGGGTGTTCTGGCTGTTTCTGGATCTGGCAGAGATGGACCGGATCGACAGTCAACTGCGTCACTTCTCGGTGGGGCGGTTCAACCTCGTTTCATTCCATCCCCGCGACCATGGCGACGGATCGGACACACCCCTTCGCGACCAGATCACGAACTGGCTGGGCAAGGCTGGCATAGACATCGGGCAGGGCGCGATCCGGCTTCTGACCATGCCGCGCATCCTTGGCTATGTCTTCAATCCGATCAGTATCTACTACTGCTATGACGAGACTGGGCGGCTGGCCGCTCTGGTCTATGAGGTGACGAGCACCTTCAAGAACCGTCACTCCTACGTCATTCCTGTGCCTGACGCCGATCTGGGCCAGCGCCACTTTGAACAGGCGGCTGCCAAGGCGCTCTATGTCTCGCCCTTTATGGACATGGAGATGGACTACCGTTTCCGTGGCCATGTGCCATCGAAAACGTTGGACCTGATGATCGACGGTTCCGATGCGCACGGCAAGCTGATCCATGCCAGCATGTCGGCACAGAGACAGCCTCTGACAGACAAGTCGATTTTGCGTGCTATGGTTGGCTTCCCGCTGCTGACGATGAAGGTCGTGGCGGCGATCCATTGGGAAGCGCTCAAGCTGTGGGTCAAAGGCGTTGGCCTGACCAAACAGCCCGCACCGCCTGCCGAGGCGGCGACAGTTCAAACCGTATCGCACCGCTCGCGACTGGGGCGGGTGCAATGAGTTTAGCAAAGCGTATTTTCAGGAAGGAGCTTTCAGTATGACAAGCCTTGTCGAGAGCCACCCCTCAAACCGTGAAGATGATCTTCCGGCATTCATCCGCATGTTCCTAAAGCTGCTGGCAGCGAACTGGACATGGGGCACCCTGACGATTGCCCTGCCCGATGGCTCGATCCGCCGCTTGCCGGGCAAGGTGCCGGGACATTCGGCGGTGCTGACCATCCATAACTATCGCTTCGCCGGACGTGTTCTCAAAAATGGCGATATCGGCTTTGCAGAGGGCTATATGGCGGGCGAGTGGGACAGTCCCAATCTTCCAGTCCTGCTGGAGACGCTGGTCAATAACTACGACCACATCCGGCGCCTGTTCGACGGCAATCTGCTGATGAAGGTGGTCAACTGGGCCAGCCACCGATTCAACCGCAACAGCCGCAGCGGTTCGCGCCGGAACATTCATGCCCACTATGATCTGGGCAATGATTTCTACAGCGCATGGCTGGACGGTTCGATGACCTATTCATCGGCCCGCTATGCCTATCTCGGACAGCCGCTGGATGAGGCCCAGAAAGAGAAATACGCCTCGCTGGCCCGCATCATGGACCTGCAACAGGATCAGACGGTTCTGGAAATCGGCTGTGGCTGGGGCGGCTTTGCCGAGTTCGCGGCGGGAGAGATCGGTGCCAAGGTGACCGGCATCACCATCTCGCAGGAACAGTATGACTTTGCCCGGCGCCGTATCTTCGAGGCGGGTCTGGCAGAGAAAGCCGATATCCGTCTGGTCGATTACCGCGACGTGAACGGACAGTTCGACCGCGTGGCCTCGATCGAGATGTTCGAGGCAGTGGGGCGTGAATACTGGCCGACCTATTTCCAGAAACTGCACAGCGTCCTCAAGCCATCCGGCCGTGCGGGGCTTCAGATCATCACCATTCAGGATGAACTGTTCGAGGAATATCAGGCCCGTACAGACTTCATCCAGAAGTATGTCTTCCCCGGTGGTGTGCTGCCTTCGGAAGCCGCGCTGAAGCCGATTATCGGACAGTCCGGATTGCAGGAAGATGAGGTTCTGCGCTTTGGTCAGGACTATGCCGATACGCTCGGCGCATGGGCCGACCGTTTTGAAACGGCGTGGAAACATATCCGCGCCACCAATCCGAAGTTCGACGAGCGTTTCCGTCGTCTCTGGGTCTTCTATCTGGCCTATTGCGAGGCAGGTTTCCGATCGGCCCGCACCGACGTGATCCAGTTGGGCCTTAGCGCCAGATAAGCAAAAGCGCCCCGAAACCGTTCGGGGGCGCTTTGTACTTTCGGGCGGACGACTTAGCGCTCGGAGACCACAAAGGTGGTGTCGGCTTCACGCATGCGAACCACACCGATCCAGATGTCATAGGTGCCGCTTTGCGGATTGACGAAGCGGTACTCGGCATCCAGGTCGCCGAAGCTGTCGTCATCGCAATACCAGCGGCCGTCCGGACCGTTGATCACCAGGGTGGTGTCTGCGGTTGAAACGCTGCGGAAAATCAGTTCGCGGTTGCCGGCCGTATAGTGGACGCGGAAGTCGGGCGGCGTGCCGACATTACCGGTGCAGACGCCCGGCAGGCGCGAGGCATCGTTCGGGCCGCCGCCACGGAAACGACGCTGCAACGGGTCACCGTTGTCGAAACCCGCGGTCAGGGTTGCTTCGCCAAATACCGGGGCTTGCGATGCGTCTTGGGCCAGAGCAGGGGTCGCAGCCATCAGAACAGCTGCGGCGACGAACAGGGTCTTCATCATGGGGAAGGTCCTAAGGTTGAAGCCAGAAATGCCACACAGGCAAATGAACTCTTGGCCCGACCCCTCCACGGATCGTTGCCACGCCGCCTTCTAACAAAACCGCCACAAGCGATGCAGCGCCATGGATATGGGGGTTAGAGACGCCGCCACTTCCCAATGGCTCGACGCACAACAGCCGCAACGGCCCCAAAGCACCACGCTGGCTCAGGAACAAATCGACTTAAATTATTCAGAAAAAGTGGTGCCGCTTACGTGACTCGAACAC
>JAEZHG010000211.1 GCA_023436945.1 Pseudomonadota bacterium
GGCATCTTCGGTCAGAACACCGCAGCCTGAACCGACGATGGTGATGCGGCCTTCTGCGCCCTCGGTGATGATCTTCTGGCGGGCCTCTTCAATCGGCAGGGCCTCTGCCACGCCCAGAGCGGCACCATCACGGAACAGACGCAGATAGACCTGACCACGACGCGCATCGATAGCCGCCGCCACCAAGCCTTCAGCCTCAACCGAAGTGGCCAGTGCATCGAGCGTCGAAATCCCGACAACCGGAACCTGACGCGCCGCACCAAGGCCAAGCGCAAAGGCCAGACCGACACGAAGGCCCGTAAAGCTGCCGGGGCCTACCGTTACACCAATGCGCTCGACGCCGTCGAAACCGCCAGCTTCGGCCACCGCATCACGGGCCATGCCGCCCAGACGCTCCTGATGGCCCTTGGTCATCAGCTCGTGACGAAGCCCGCGCATAACCACGACTTCTACCGAAACTTCGAACACACCCGACAGGCAGGCGCCCAGCGCCGTATCGATGACCATAATCTTCATGGCCTCGTCACTAGCGCTCCTGTCAGCGCAGGGCTAGCGCCTCGACTATATCCAGCACCGAACGTCTAAGGTTTGCATCCTCGATACGCGGGTAAGCGGACATCATCGCCAGATGTTGTTTGCCGTCCCTTGTGTCGTGGGTAGAAACCGCAGCCGCCTCCGAGTGAGGGAAGAAATCGGACACCGCACATTCAAACAATTGGGCCAGTTGATAGAGACGAGAGGCCGAGACGCGGTTCAGACCCGCCTCATATTTCTGGATTTGCTGGAAACTGAGATCGAGCGAGGCGGCGAGGGCCGATTGCGACAAGCCAGCCTCGCGGCGTAGCTCGCTAATCCTGCGCCCCACCCATTTGTCGATTTCCTGACTAGCCCTGGCCATTGCCTTCCCCAAGTTTGAAATAGCAATGTTTCACAACCTTGGGTTTATAGCAACGCTTTTGTTTCAACCGTCTTCACGTCGGGCGATGACCGCTGACAGAGAAACAATACGGTTACGCTGAAAATGGGTGACGGCACCCGCCGCGTTCCTGACGGTGACCTGTTGAGCGTCGGAACTGACATAGAGGCGCACCAGACGCGTTCCATCATCGATCTCAATGATGCAGCCCTGATCGCGGCGGGGCCATTGGTCCGGCACATATTCCAGCACCACGCCGGAAAAGGCCCATGGAGCCATGTCATCGGTGTTGAGCCGCCAGAACAGTCGATCGGCGGGGGCGCTCCCTTCGAAAGCACGACCTCTGGCCTCAAATCCCGATACAGATGAGGGGGTTACGCTTGAACGCGCTCCATTGGCGGTGCCGTTTCGCCCCACCAAAAGCATCAAATCTTCAGGTGTCGCATCGAGGGCGGAGGTGAGCCTGCGCTGCATGTCTGGCCGGAAAAGGCCGGCGCGCTTTCCCGTTTCATAGAAGCCCCAGCCCTGACTGGTCATGCCAATACGGGCGCCCGCTTCGGCCTGACTGAGACCGCGCTCACGCCGCAAGGCCGCTAGAGCCTCGCCCAGCCGGATTGCTTCTTCCCCCTCGTTCATGGGCTCATAATGCACAAAACATAACGCTGATACGAGCTTGTTTCATGTGAAACACCTCTTTCAAGCCTCTGTGGGACAAAGAAGCGCAGGCCCTCTTGAACCTGAGCAGGCGAGGGCGCATCTGATGATTATGTTCATCCAGACCGAACCCACCCCCAATCCGAACGCCCTGAAATTCATTCCGGGCCGTGACGTCGCACCCGGCACCTCGATTGAATACCGCACGATCGACGAGGCCGCCGCGTCTCCGCTGGCCGAGGCGCTGTTCCAGCTTGAGGGTGTGGAAGGTGTGTTCTTTGGCGAGGACTATGTCTCGGTGACCCGCCACGAACGCGGTCCGAGCTGGGGCGATATGAAGGCCTCGATCCTGTCTGTGATCATGGACCATTTCGTTTCGGGCGCGCCGCTACTGCGCTACGAGGCCACGCCGGAAGGTCACGCAGGACAGGAAGACGACGAGATCGTCGTCGAGATCAAGAACCTGCTGGACACCCGCATCCGTCCGGCCGTCGCCCAGGACGGCGGCGATATCCTGTTCGACAGCTTCGACCACGAGAGCGGCATCGTTCGTCTTCGTTTGCGCGGTGCCTGCTCGGGCTGCCCGTCCTCGGCGGCGACCCTGAAATCCGGCGTGGAGCAGATGCTGCGCCACTATGTGCCGGAAGTGACCGCCGTAGAGCAGGTCATCTAAAGGCCGTCAGGCCAGATCTTCGATCTCTTCATCCGTAAGCTCGCCGGGGACGATGGTCACCGGCAGCTTGCGGCCCTGAACACCGACACCCTGTTTCATCACAGAGCTGACCAGTGGTCCCGGCCCACGCGAGCCTGTCGATGATGCCAGCACCAGAATTTTGATATCCGGATCTTCGCTGGCCGCGCGGCGGATGGCGGCGAGGGGATCGCCCTCATAGATCAGGAACACCGGCGCCGAGCCCGATCGCTCCGCCACCTGTTCACCCAATCTCGACAACAGGGCTTCGGCCTCTTCACGGTTCTGGCGGCGGATTTCATCACGCACGCCTGACCAGTGCTCGTCTGTGGCATCAGGCGTAACCCTGAGAAGCACAACGTGGCCTCCGGTCGAACGCGCGCGACGCGAGGCATAGCCCAGCGCAGCATTCAGCTCCGGCGTATCATCCACGACGACGAGAAACTTTCTGGGCAAATGCCCCTCCAACCCAGCCACTGTTGCGATCACCTAACCCGAAGGCCCCGAGCCCGCCAAGTCCCGCTCACGCGCTCGTCAGCATCGGTGAATTGAAAAAGGGCGCCCGCTGATCACGGACGCCCTCATTCTTAAGCCTCAGACCCGATTAGATCTGGCCGGTCAGCACCTCGCGGATACCCGCATTGGCGATGGTCAGCTTGGCGAAGGTCCAGCCCGCGCCGGAGCTTTCGATCTCGTCAACCGAGCCGCGCAGGGCTTCGACCTGCGGAAGACGGTCACCGATCCAGTTGTCGACTGCGTCTTCGGCCTTCTGTTCAGTGGCGCCGACATCCTGCGAGCAGGTGGCGGCGACAGCACGCGTCAGGGCCATCTCTTCCGACATCAGGTCCTGAAGCAGACGACGCACAGCCAGACGGTCGAAGTGGTCCGACGAGTTTACCGAGTTGGCGGCAACACGCAGGCGGTCGAAGTCAAAGGCGGCACCGACCTGGTGATACAGGCGAGCCATGGCCGGCGCCGACCAACCCGCTTCATCAGCCAGATCGCCGATATCAGCGGTGGCGACCAGCGGACGCAGCATGGCGACCGTGCGGGCCAGTTCTTCCGGAGCGCCAAGGTCGGTAAAGCGCTGGACGCGCTGTTCCAGACGGCCTTGCTCATAGCGGGACAGAACATCGCCGCCAGCCTGACGCAGGGCATCAGCCGCCGGACGATATTTCTCGATCAGACCCGCAACCGAGGTTTCCTGACGCATGGCGCGACGGGCCAGCCAGAAGGTCTGGCGACGCAGAACCACGGCGATTTCCTGATAGAGGGCGATTTGCGCCTCTGCCGGAATCTTCAGGTCCAGAGCCGATACGGCGTCCCATGCCTCGTCCAGACGGAAGATGCGACGGGCAGCCTCGAAGGCCACGGTCATGGCGGTGGTGTCACACTCTGCGGCAGCACGCAGGCGATCCGGGAAGGTCGGTCCGCACATGTTGACGATCTCGTTCGCCATCACGGTCGAGATGATCTCGCGACGCAGGCGGTGGTTCTTCATGTCCGCGCCGAACTTGGCCAGCGGGGCAGGGAAGTAACGCACGAGGCTGTCTTCGAAGAAGCTGTCTTCCGGAGCCTTGGAGGCCACGATGTCGTCCGACAGTTCCAGCTTGGCATAGGCGGTCAGCACGGCCAGTTCCGGACGGCTGAGACCTTGGCCATTGGCCTTCATCTCAGCCAGCTTGGCATCGTCCGGCAGGAACTCGACCACGCGGTTCAGCTTACCCTCGGCTTCCAGCGACTGCATGAAGCGTTGCTGGGCGTCGAGTGCGGCTGCGCCTTCAGCCTGTTGCAGGCTGACAGCCAGCGTCTGGTCGTAGTTGTGGGCAAGAACCTTCAGGCCGACTTCCTCGGTCATAGACTTCAGAAGCGCGTTGCGGTCCTCGGCCTTCAGATTGCCCGCAGCGATGGCGCCCCCGGTCAGGATCTTGATGTTCACCTCGTGGTCCGAGGAGTCCACGCCGGCCGAGTTGTCGATGGCGTCGGTGTTCAGGCGAACACCCGCACGGGCGGCCTCGATACGGCCAACCTGCGTGGCACCAAGGTTTGCACCTTCGCCGACCACAGCCGCGCGCACGTCGCCGCCGTTGATACGGATACTGTCGTTTGCCTTGTCACCGGCCTGGGCGTTGGTTTCGCCAGCGCCCTTGATGTAGGTGCCGATCCCGCCGAAGTAGAGCAGCTCGACGCGGGCCTTCAGGATCGCCTGCATCAGCTCCTGCGGGGTTACCGCATCGGCATCGATGTCCAGCAGTTCCTTGATCTGCGGGGTCAGGTTGATCGACTTGGCATTACGCGGGAACACACCACCGCCAGCCGAGATCAGCGACTTGTCATAGTCCTGCCAGCTGGTGCGCGGGGTGTTGAACAGACGCTCGCGCTCCGCATAGGAGGTCGCGGGGTCCGGGTTCGGATCAAGGAAGATGTCGCGGTGGTCGAAGGCAGCCACCAGTTTGATAGCCTTCGACAGCAGCATGCCGTTGCCGAACACGTCGCCCGACATGTCGCCCACGCCCGCCACGGTGAACGGCTCGGACTGGATGTCCTTGCCCATCTCGCGGAAGTGGCGCTTGACAGCTTCCCATGCACCACGTGCGGTGATGCCCATTTCCTTGTGGTCATAGCCAGCCGAGCCGCCCGAGGCGAAGGCGTCGTCCAGCCAGAAGCCATAGGACTGCGACACGCCATTGGCGATGTCAGAGAAGGTCGCGGTGCCCTTGTCGGCGGCAACGACCAGATAGGGGTCGTCACCTTCCCAGGCCACGACGTTTTCAGGACGGACCGGAGCGCCATCGCCGACGATGTTGTCGGTCACGTCCAGCATGCCCGACAGGAAGGTCTTATAGGCGCGGATGGCTTCGGCCTGCATGGCGTCACGGTCACCACCGACCGGAAGCTGCTTGGGATAGAAGCCGCCCTTCGAACCCACCGGAACGATGACCGAGTTCTTCACCTGCTGGGCCTTCACCAGACCCAGAACCTCGGTGCGGAAGTCGTCGCGACGGTCCGACCAGCGCAGGCCGCCACGGGCCACCGGACCAAAGCGCAGGTGTGCGCCTTCGACGTGCGGTGCCCAGACGAAGATTTCGCGGAACGGCTTGGGCAGTGGCATGTCTTCAAGTTCGCGCGGGGCGATCTTGATCGAGATGTGCGGCTTGGACTGATAGAAGTTGGTGCGCTTGATGGCACCCACCAGCTCGGCCAGACGACGAAGCGCACGGTCGTGATCGAGGCTCGACACGTCTTGCAGCAGCGCCTTGATCTCGGCGGTCAGCTTGGACACGTCGGCTTCACGAGACGCCGCGTCACCACCGGCAGCCGGATCGAACTTGGCCGCAAACAGGGCGAGGATCGCACGCGACACTGCCGGATATTGCGTCAGGGCCGCTTCCTGAACCGCCTGCGACGGATCAAGACCGGTTTGCTGGCGGTAGCGGGCGAGGGTGCGGATCAGGGCCGCTTCGCGCCAGTCGATACCCAGTTCCAGCACCAGACGGTTGAAGCCGTCGCTCTCGGTGCGGCCATTCCAGACCGCCGCAAAGGCGCTTTCGAACGGGGCCTTGATGTCGGCGAAGCTCAGACCTTCACCGCGCGGGTCTTCCAGCAGGAAGTCGTGGACATAGATCGGGTCATCACCGGTCGGGCGCACAACGTGGTCGGATTCTTCCAGCGTCTTCAGGCCCATGTCGGCGAGGATCGGCAGGACGTCCGACAGCGGCACCGCACCGCCACGGCGATACAGTTTGAAGCGGAACTGCAGCGGGCTTTCAGCCTCGGTGCGGAAGGCGCGAACGGCCACCGGCTCGGCATAGATGCCGTCGCCTTCGCCTGCGCTCAGACGGTCGAACTGCTCCAGATCGGCCACGGCCTCGGTCGCGTCATAGCGGTCGCGGTAACCGGCGCCGAAGCTTTCAGCCCATTTCGAGCTGGTCGGGCCAACAGCCACATCACCCACACCCGCAACGCGCAGGGCGGTTTCAAAGCGGTCCACCCACGAGCGACCAGCCTCGGCGATCTGGGCTTCCAGCGCCTTGAGGTCCGGCATCTTGTGATCACCTGGCGTGACGCCGATGATGTAGTGGACGCGGGTCAGCGGCTGGTCCGTCAGCTGCGGATACCATGCCGAAACACGGCCACCCCATGCCTCTGCCAGCATCTTGCCGATACGGGCGCGCAGCGAGGCGTCGAAACGCTCGCGCGGGATGAAGGCCAGCACCGAGACGAAGCGGTCGAACGGGTCAAGGCGCGTGAACAGGCGGATACGCGGGCGGTCGTACAGGTGCAGAATGCCCAGCGCCGTATCCAGCAGTTCGTCTTCCGTGATCTGGAAGAGTTCGTCGCGCGGATAGTTCTCGAGGATGTTCTTCAAGCGCTTGTAGTTGTGCGAGCCCGGAGCCTTTCCGGCACGTTCCAGCGCATTCATCACCTTGCGGCGGATCAGCGGAACCTGCTTGGCGGTCTTGTCATAGGCTTCGGCAGTGAACAGGCCGACGAAACGGGTTTCGCCCACGGCGCGGCCCTGATCGTCGTAACGCTTGATGCCGATGTAATCCATATAGGCGCGGCGGTGGACGCGCGAACGCAGGTTCGACTTGGCCACGCTTACCGGATCACTGATGTCCAGCTGGCGCTTCATGGCAGCGGTCAGAACCGCAGGCTCCGATGCACGACGCAGAACGCGGCGCTCCGGATCGTTCAGGACACCAAGGCCCTCTTGGGTCTTGTTGAGCGGAGCCTCGGCTTCCAGTGCGCCGTCCGAGGACAGCGGGAAGTCGTATTCACGGGCACCGAGGAAAACGAAGTGATCGTTACGGGTCCACTCAAGGAAGGCGATGTCTTCCTCGATAACCGCTTCGGACACACCCTTGGGCGGCGCGCTTTGCAGACGGGCGATAGCAGCGCCCATAAGCTCGGCCATGGCGCCGTGGTCGCTGACGGCGCTGCGCACGTCAGACATGGCCTGAGCCAGACCCTCGCCCAGTGCGTCGCGGCGCTCTTGGGGCAGGGGATCGATGATCAACATGATCAGCGAGTCGCGACGACCCGCAGAAATCTCGACGATCGGGTGATAGAAGGCGCGCACGGTCACACCGGCGTCAGCCAGCTCACCCAGAACGCTGTCCACGAGGAACGGGGAATCGTCCTGAAGGATCAGGATCTGGTCATAACCCGATTGCTGGCCGGCCGCGTTCAACAGCGGGCCAACCGTCACGTGGGCAGGCGAACCGGCCTCGCGCTGGCTGGCGGTCTGCCAGACTTGGGCCAGAAGGGCGGCCAGATCGTCACAGCCCAGCTCGGGCGTTTCGTCGGCCTCATAGTCTTCCATCACCTGAGCCAGCAGGGAGGTCTGTGCCGCGCCCGGCGGCCCCGCTGCCACTTGAGAGAAAGCTTTCTCGAGCGTCTCCAAAGTCGCCGGAGCGGGAGCAGGACGCGAAGCGGGGGGCATGTCTATTCTCTTCAGACGCGGCCATTTAGGCCATTGATGAAACCTACCTTAGCGTCATGAAACTTAATGCCTAGTGGCGAAAACGCCTGATATTCAGTGTGCACCGCACAATGTTGCGCGAATGGCCCAACTCGCAGAACACCATAACGCGATTGCGGCGAAGAACGGGTATTTTCGCCCCAGCTTGGCCATGATTTGACCGGTCTTCGGTGAACAGAATCCCAGAAACGAACAAGGCCGTCGAAGCGTGTTCGACGGCCTGCTCGGTACGGCGCTTAGGAGGGGGAGGGAAAGCGCCGTCCTTAAACGAAACGACCCCGAGGGGAGGGGGAGGGGTTGGGGCCGTTCGATGTTTGTCAAATAGGAGCCGATTGCGGCGAATCAAGGACCAATAGAAGAAATTTCTCGGACATTGAGTTTTTAGAACCCAAGCTTTTTAAAAACCCTGCCCCATACGGACGGTTTATTGTCCTCAGTCTTCTTATGGTCTTTATCCGCATAGGGTTCGCCGTCACCAGACAATAGAACCGCCATCCAGCGCGAGCCGCGGAACTCCGCCAGAATAGCCATGGCCATGACGGCAATCGGAGTAGACAGGAACATACCCACCACGCCCCACATCTTGCCGCAGAAGGCCAGCGCCAGCAGAACGACAATGGGGTCGATGTTCTGGTTGTCACCCTGCATACGCGGCTGAACCATATTGCCGACCACGAACAGAACGATCTGCAGACCCACCAGCAGGATGACTGCCGGCCAGTAGCTTTCGAACTGCACCAGCGCGAACAGGGGCGGCGCCAGACCGGCGATCGCACCACCGAGGATCGGGATAAAGCCGACCACAAAAATCACGAAGGTCCAGAACTCGGCATTCTGCAGACCGACAGCGCGCATCAGAATCCAGGCGACGATACAGATCATTACGCCCGTAACGGCCTGAACCCACAGATAGCCCTCTACGCCACCGCGCACGCGCTCGAAAACCGACATGGCTTCCTGACGCACGCCGCGTTCGGGGAACAGGCCAATGATCTTCTTTTTAAAGCCCTGTTTCGAGGCGATCAGGAAGCCCAGATAGATCATAACAAAGAAGGCGCCAGAGGCGGCATTCTGGACCTGGAAAGCCGCAGCCGTCAGCCAGCCGCGAATATCGATGCCCGCAATCATTTCCTGAAGCGTCGGCGGCTTCTCTACGCCCATCAGGCTGCTGACATCACGGCTGATCTGGTCGATGCGCGGGCCAATGCTGCCTGCCACACCCGAGGCATCGGTGAAGAAGCCCGCGGCGCCATCAACAATGATCCAGATCGAGCCAAGGAAACCGAGCACAACAAGGCCCACAGCCGTAACACCGGCAAAGCGGGCGGGTACGCGGCATTTCTCGTGAATCCAGCGCTCGATGCCCGCGATCATGATCATCAGGAACACGGCCATCGCCAGTGGTGTCAGGATGTCGCGCAACCAATAGAGCGCCGCTCCACTCGCCACCACAGCGATCAGAACAACGGCATTGCGTGTCGATACGCTGTCATCCGAATGGACTGGGATTTTCATCTCGCTCTCCCGCAACCAAGACATTGGAAAGTAGCTTATCGGTGCGATGGTTCCAACGGAACGAGCTATGCCAATCGCATATTCAGAGGTTTACCATCGCGGGGTTGCTAAGCTGGGCCAATCCCCACAGCATAGCATCGAACAGGGATACCATCGGAGTTCCGAATGTCTGACGCCGCTTCGATTTTTATCGGCCAGTCCTTTGACGGTCAGCCGCAGCGACTATTGCTCAATCGCGCCAACCGTCACGGTATTGTGGCCGGAGCGACCGGTACGGGCAAAACCGTCACCTTGCAGATCATGGCCCAGGGCTTTGCCGATGCAGGGGTTCCGGTCTTCTGCGCCGATGTGAAGGGCGATCTGTCCGGCGTGTCGCAGGCTGGCGGCACCGAGAAATTCGCAGAGCGCGCCGCCAAGATGGGCTTCGACCTCCATGGCCGGGCGGCGCCGACAGTGTTCTGGGACCTCTATGGTGAAAAGGGTCACCCGATCCGCGCCACGGTATCGGATGTCGGCCCGCTTTTGCTGGCGCAGATGCTGCAACTGAACGAGGTGCAGGAAGGCGTCCTGTCGATTGCCTTCCACGTGGCAGACAAGGAAGGTCTGCTGCTGCTGGACCTTGAGGACCTGCGCTCGCTGCTGACCTATCTGTCGGAAAACGCCAAGACCATCGGTGCCGAAATCGGCAGTGTCTCGCCTCAGTCCGTCGCCGCGATCCAGCGCTCGATCCTGCAACTGGAACAACAGGGTGCCAAGAGCTTCTTCGGCGAGCCGGCGCTCAAGCTCGATGATCTGATCAAGACCCCCTACGGCATGGGCCAGATCAATGTGCTGGATGCCACGCGCCTGATGAACAGCCCGCGTCTCTATTCAGCATTCCTGCTGTGGCTGCTGTCAGAGCTGTTCGAGCAGCTGCCCGAGATCGGCGATCCGGACAAACCCAAGCTGGTGTTCTTCTTTGATGAAGCTCACCTGCTGTTCAACGATGCGCCCAAGGGCCTTCTGGAGAAGATCGAACAGGTTGTCCGCCTGATCCGCTCCAAGGGTGTGGGCGTCTATTTCGTGACCCAGAACCCGGCCGATATTCCCGACACGGTTCTGGCCCAGTTGGGCAACCGTGTGCAGCACGCCCTGCGAGCCTATACGCCCGCCGAGCAAAAGGGCCTGCGCGCAGCCTCGCAGTCTTTCCGCACCAATCCGGCCTTTGATACTGCCGAGGCCATTCAGGCACTGGGCGTCGGTGAGGCGCTGGTTTCGGTGCTGGATGAAAAGGGCGCCCCCACCGTCGTCGCCCAGACCAAGATCCGTCCGCCGGACTCGCGTCTTGGTCCGGCGACCGAGGCCGAGCGCGCGGCCATCATCCAGAACAGTCCTGTGCGGGGCGTCTATGACACGGCCATCAACCGTGAGAGCGCCGAAGAAATCCTGAAGGCCCGCAAGGCACAGACCCAGCGTCTGGAAGCCGAAACCAAGGCCGCCGAGGAAGCCGAAAAGGCCCGCCTGAAAGCCGAGAAGGAAGCGGCGAAAGCCAGCGCCGCCAAGGCTCCGGCCAAGCGCGCCTCCAACCGTCAGACGCCGATGGAAGCCCTGACGAAATCCGTCCTGCGACAGGCGGGCAGCACCCTGACCCGCGAACTGCTTCGCGGGGTGCTCGGTGGTCTGAAGAAACGCTAGAGGCTTAGTAGCGGGGAATGATGCGCCACATCCGCAAGGGGTGGCGCACAGAACCCGCTTCCTGACCGGCCGCATCGCCTGTGCCGATATAGAGGTCGGCACGCACAGGGCCACGGATGGCCGATCCTGTATCCAACGCCATAACCAGACCACGATAGCTGTTCTTGGCACCCACCAGATTTCCACCATCGGCTTCGATCCAGACAGCCTCGCCATAGCGCCAGTGCGAAGGATCAACCGCGATCGAGCGGCGGGCGGGCAGGGGAATATTGGCCGCACCAACCGCTTCCTTGCCGTTGTCGGGCACCATGGTGAAGAAGATATAGCGCGGATTGAGGTTCATCACCTCCTGCGCTGCCGGACCGCGATTACGGGCCAGCCAGCCACGGATGGCATCCCCCGAGGTACCGTTCTGGGGCAGCAGGCCGCGCTCGGCCATCGGTCGCGCGATACCGACAAAGCGGTGGCCGTTATCGGCGGCATAGGCCGCACGCATACGACGGCCATCGGGGAAGGTCAGATTTCCCGAGCCCTGAATCTGAAGGAAGAACAGGTCTTCCGAGCGCATCCACGCCAGTGCCGTCGACTGGGCCGAGCCTGCCTGAATGGCGGCACGGTCACCGACAGTGTTCAGATTGGCCGGACGGCTCAAAACAGGCGCGTCAAACTCATAGTCAGGTTGGCTGCGGGCCTGATACTCCGGTGCGAAATAGGCGGTCAGCAGACCCGCAGAGCCATCGTCCTTGCGGGCTTCAACGGCAATGAAGCGCTCCTCGAGGAAGGTGCGGGCATCACTGGGCGTCGGGCC
This sequence comes from Pseudomonadota bacterium, assembly GCA_023436945.1. Lineage (GTDB taxonomy): Bacteria > Pseudomonadota > Alphaproteobacteria > Caulobacterales > Caulobacteraceae > Brevundimonas. The sequence continues at coordinate 11,744 of JAEZHG010000211.1, forward strand.
GGGATAGCGGGCGAGGAAGGCACGGGCCGCACTGCAGGTCTGGCTGTTGTCACGCAGGACAGGGCAGCCTTCGCTATAGGCTTTCAGAGCTGAAAGGTGGTCTTCCTGATCCCATCCCGGAAGGGATGTCAGGGACGCGCCATAATAGGGCTGGGGTCCGCTCTGGGCAGGCGGCGGCACCGGACGCGGCGTAGGCGTCGGGATAGCAGGCGAAGGCACCGGTTGCGGAACCATGGGCGTGCTAGCGCAGGCCGCAGCCGTCAGCGCCAGAGCCAGTCCCGCAAGCGGGCGATAAACAGTCACAAGGCTTACTCCGCCCGCTTCACAATCAGGCCGTGGCAGCGGCCACGTGGGCCAGCGACCAGTTCGGGTCTTGTGCACCCAGACGGCGCTCGAAGGTCCAGATTTCAGCGGTGCGGCGCTCTTGGGTCGTCGCCTCGCCCTCGGCGGTGGTCACGGTGCTGCGGACCTCCGCCAGGAAGCGAACGCGGGCAATGGCCACATCACCGTTGACGGTGGCTTCCTCGATATCGGCGCGGGCCGGAGAAACCAGTTCAAGGACTTCGCTTTGGCCCGTGGCTTCGCGCTGGGTGATGCCAGCATCGAACGACTTCATCACGCGCTCGGACAGCAGCGGGCGCAGGGCCTCGCGGTCGCCGCGGGCATAGGCGCGAACGATGGTCTCATAGGCCTGACGGGCGCCTTCAACGAAGCGTGCCGGATCAAACTGCGGATCGCGGGCCTTCAGGCCCGAGATAGCCGCTTCCAGAACAGGATCGATAGCCGGAACGGGCGCAACCTTGGGATCGGCACCGTTCGGTGCGCGCGGAACGGCCAGCGTCGGAAGGGTTTTCTTGCCGTCCTTGAGAGCCTTCTTGGCCTGATCCTCGGGCTGGCGGCCCACCTTCTTGCCCAGCACATTATAGAGCTGGAACAGCAGAACCGCTGCGAGGACAGCGGAAATCACAATCACGAAGGTCTGGGACACGGGTAATCCTTGGCGTATTCAAAGCCTTACATTTCAGATGCAGACTGGATCAAACCTGCGGCTGGCGCAAATCCGCTCCTGTAGAGCCTCTGAGACAGGCATTCTTCCACACAGTGATTAGGGGGCGATCCTTCCAGACGCAAGGTAAAGGCCCATATCAAAGGCTCACCAACCGTTGCGACCGATAGCCTCAACGTGCTACCGCCGCGCCATATACCTGCCTCAGTTGAGGCTATCGCACTTACTACAGAGACGGCCTTACGACATGACCGACGCCACGCCGCCCGCCGACACCACCGGCCAAAACCCGCAAGCCGATCAGGCACAGGGTCAACCGCAAGGTCCGGGCTTCCGCATCCTGACCCAATATGTTCGCGACCTGTCGTTCGAGAACCCGAAGGCTCCGGAAAGCCTGCGTATCGAAGGCAAGCCCGCCATTGATATGGGCGTCGAGATGAACGCTGGCGGTCGTCCGGACGGTCTGTTCGAAGTCGACCTGAAGATCTCGGTCAAGGCGACCGCAGATGACAAGTCGCCGGTCTTCCACGTCGAGCTGGTTTACGGTGGTCTGTTCGCCCTGCACGGCGTCGCACCGCAAGACAT
>JAEZHG010000010.1 GCA_023436945.1 Pseudomonadota bacterium
CGATGGGCTCAATCCACAGCGTGAACCCCGCGAAGTCCTCGACCAGCTCAAGGCCGAGATGGGCCCGCGTGCCTTTGAAGCCCAGTACCAACAGAACCCGACACCTCTGGAGGGCGATTATCTGCAATGGGACAAGGTCCAGTTCTACGACGAGGTCCCGCCGCGCAACCGTCTGCACAAGGTGGTACACAGTTGGGATGTGGCCTCGTCCAGCGATCCCAAGGCCGACTATTCGGTCGGCACCATCTGGGGGTATGACGGCGCAAGCTGGCTCTTGCTCAATGTCATCCGCCTGCGCCTGCTCTATCCGGACCTTCTCGCCCGTGTACGCTTGGAGCGTAAACTCTGGAAAGCTGACGCCATATTGGTCGAAAAGTCTTCGGTTGGCCCGGCCCTGCTGGAAGACCTTGCCCGCGACATGCGCGGAATTAGCGAACCCCAACACCATGCGCGTGCCTGTATGCGCATTGGCATCAGCGCCACCCTGCCCAAGGCCGAGCGGTATTTTGCCTCAGTCGAGCGGCTCTATTCCGGCTTTGCCAAACTGCCGCGTTCAGCCCCCTGGCTCGATGATCTTCATCGCGAGATGCAAACCTTTCCTGCCGCCCGCTATGACGATCAGGTCGATAGTCTCAGCCAGTTCCTCAACTGGGCACCCAGTCGTCAGGGGCGCAACATCCTCAAGGATCCCGACACACGTCGCGATGGCCCACGGCCACGTTGAACGAAAACAGCGGCGTCCTTTGACGCCGCTGTTGCCTTGTGGGTGCAGAGGTTAGCGTTTGCAATCGGCGCGGCCGGTATAGGCCGTATGCGGTACGCCTCCTCGGCTGGTGGCATCGATAAACTCAATACTGAAGTTCTCGATCTCGCCATTACAGACCTGCTTTAACGATTCACGTGCGGTCAGTTCGATCGCCGCCTGATCATTGGTAAACTGAGCCAGCCCCTGCATGGTGAAGCCTAGACCACCCGCACGTGTTTGATACGGAGCCATGCTGGGCTGCGGAATGGACGCACAGGCTGCCAAGCCCAGAAGCGTCCCTACAAGAGCAAACGAAGCGCACTTCATTGTGCACCCTCCGGCTTCAGCTGATCGGTGTAGTCGGTCCCGTTTAGGCTATTAGCCCGACCGCAGACTTCGCTGGCGAGTACTCCCATCCGTCGTCCAGAAATCGGGTCTATGGCCGACGAATAATAGAAGTCCTGATAGCCATTATAGCCGCCCATCCGGTTCCGCGCATTGGCCTGTCCGCACACGGCCAGAACCACTTTGCTGCGATCGCGACGATTAGGGCTTAACAAAACCACCCGCACATTCCTGAACCGGGCACTCTCATAATCGACCAGGCTGCCCTCCAACCACGACCGCGTCATGCGGATCTCGGTAGTAATCTGCTCTTCGCTGAAGAGTCCGCCTTGAGCTCCCTGCTCATCCTGCGCCGTCGCTGTTCCAGCGCTTAACAGCACTGCCAGTATGGCCATCCCCGATAGTTTCATGGTTCATCCTATGAGTCTCAATACAGTGACGCTGGTCGCTCAGATGGGGCTGACAAGTCAACCAAAATGAGACTCATCGTCTGTCGCCTGATCAGATGCATTGCTCGCATCTGCGCCTATGGATGTTTGCCAAAAACTCGGACTGCGCGTGCAGCAGTTGCGCCAAGCCAAAGGCTGGTCGCAAGACGAGTTTGCACATCGGGCAAACCTGCACCGGACCTATGTCTCAGGCGTTGAGCGCGGGATCCGCAACCCCACCATTACTGTTCTGGAAAAGCTCGCTGCAGGCCTTGAAATCACGCTGAGCGAGTTGGTGGCCCTGGAAGAATAGGTCGCGAGCGGCGATCCAGCACTTCCATGGCTTCGGCCAAGGTTTTGGCGTCTTGCAGATAGCTTTGTAGGCACCCAGCCGCGCTGGATAGTTCTAGCAGTTCAAGGTCGGACGAAAGCCTCACGGCATACTCGGCCAAATGTCCGGTAAACACGCCCAGCCGAAACTTCGTCTCCAGCGCATCATCGCGGTCGAACATGCCTTGGTACAAATCATCTGAGGTCATGAACGGACTACCGCTCTGGTCGCGTGCGAAGTCCACTCCGAAGTGAGGGAACTTCGCATATGCGCCAGGAGCGGACATTGACAGCAGAGCGATAAGGCGACTTTGATTCAACCTATGCAGCTCCCATGGGATGAACATTTTTTCGAAATCGTGCTGCCGGCATGGCAAGCTTACCTCGTCTCAGAGGCTGAGCTCACCGTTGCAGTGACCTCGGGCAATGAGACGGCAGCAGCGCGGGCTAGGTATCGCGCGCTGCGAGAGGCTGGATCTGCCAGTTTCTACCTTCACCATTTCGCCGAGATCGTCCTTCGAGCGCAGCCGCATTGGCTCCCCGCCGACGTCGAAGACCTACGCAACTTACGACAGTGGCTTGCAGGCCACTGCACCGCTCTGCGAACCGCACAACGAGTCAATGACGTTCGCCTATTGGGTGACGTGGCCGATGCACTCAAACATGCTGTCCTAACGCGTGACCCAGACAATCGCCTAGTCGAAGCGAACGACGCAGTGCTGGTGACCGGTACGGGATATGGCGACGGTTCATTTGGAGAGGGGAAGTTCGGCGGAGCGGAGCAGGTCATCATCCTTTCCAAGGTCGGCAGACGAGCATTATCAGGTGTCCTGCAGAATGTCGTCGACGCGTGGCGTCGTTGCGCAGGAATTGACCTTCCGCCCATCGGAGAACCTTGACCGGACTGCGCAGGATCAGCATCAACCTATGGTGGTGGATGTCACCGATGCGCCAGTTTCGGACATCATCATCGGCGTGAAAACACGACGTTCGACGAGGCGCGGATCACACCTCTGACCGTGTCTTCAAAGTATCGATGGTATCCAGCTTGTCGGCACCTATAGACGCGCCGCCTCGCCTATCATGCTCTTGGCGAGCCCACGACAAAGCGGTCAAACGCCTTCCAGCTATGGCTGGAAAACGGAGGTGACAAATCAGAGCTATGCACAACTTAGAATGCGCAAACAGTTAGGCCGCATTGACACATAACGTTGCATTTCCGAATTGGAATAACAGCAAAGCTTTCTGAGACGATCATGGCCCGCCGCGTATTTTTTAGCTTCCACTATGCTCGGGACATCATGCGGGTCACCCAGGTCCGCAACTCGTGGGTCATTCGTGCCGGAGACGAGGCCCAACCGTTCTATGATGCAGCCGAGTTTGAGGAGGCAAAGAAAAAGGCAGGCGGCATCGAGAAATGGATTGAGACCCAGCTAGAGGGAACTTCAGTGACGGTAGTTCTCTATGGTGCGGAGACTTCCAGCCGCGACTGGGTCATTCACGAAATTAAGCGCAGCTATGCCTTAGGTAAAGGCATCCTGGCTATCGACATCCATAAAATCAAACACCCCCAGAACGGAGCTGATGTTGCTGGTGCCAACCCGCTCAGCAAACTTCACATCACCCAGAACGGTCAGAAGGTCCTGCTTAGCTCAATCTACAAGAGCTATGACTGGGTCGATGACAATGGATACGCCAACATGCCGGGCTGGATCGAGGCCGCAGCTAAGGCGGCAGGAAAATAAAGCATGGCAATCTCCAGCCGCCCCCAATACCTGAAGGCCTTTTCCGATGCCCTCCACCAAGGTCACGGAGCCTTCTTAGTGTGGGCCGAGATCTCAGTAGCGGCTGGCTATCCTCGCGCTGTTCAGACCTTGCTGATCGCGGCCGGACAATAGGGGGATCCTCGTGACCGTTTTGACCGAATATGAAGTCCGCCGCTTGGGTCGCGAAACTGCGTCCCGCAGCTACGCAACCGTGGAGAAGATACTTAGGGACGCTCGGCAGACTTCGCGATCCTCCTTCGACGTCTTCCTCTCCCATGCGAAACTGGATGGCGAGCTCGTGCTGGGCGTAAAGGCCCTGCTGGAGAACCGAGGACTGACTGTCTACATCGATTGGATCGACGATCCGCAGTTAGATCGCAGTCGTGTATCGCCAGCTACAGCCGACGGGCTGCGCAGACGAATGCGCCAATGCGGCTCACTAATATATGTCTATACGAGGGCCGCCACCAACTCTCGGTGGATGCCTTGGGAGTTGGGCTATTTCGACGCCTTCAACGGTAATGTTGCCGTCTTGCCTGTCATGCAGTCGTCGACCGACACTGCCTATCGGGGCGAGGAATTTGTAGGCCTCTACCCCTATGTCGAAATCGGGCCCACCAACATGTGGGTTCATAAATCTGCCAGTGAGTACAGGAACTTTCGCGACTGGCGTCAAAGCAGCGACAAGCTGCGCCCCTCCATTTGATCAAGAGCATCAGAAATGGCACGACGTACCTTCTTTTCTTTTCACTACGAACCCGACGTCTGGCGCGCTTGGAATGTACGCAATTGCCTAACCTTTACCGGCAACGACTCCGATGTAGGTTTTTTCGATAGCAGCGTCTTTGAAGCTTCAAAGCGCGAGAGCGATGCTAGCCTAAAGGCTTTTTTACGCGACGGGATGAAGAACAGTTCGGTGACCTGCATCCTTGCCGGAGCCCACACCTGGTCGCGCCGATGGGTGCGTTACGAGATCGTCAGAGCTATCCTAAAGGGTAATGGCCTGCTCACAGTCGATATTCATGGCATAAAGAATAAAAACGGGGAGACCGCCGCCAAAGGCCCGGATCCGCTTGCTCAGATCGGTCTCTACAAGACCGATAAGGGGATATTCTTCGCTGAGTGGAATGGGCAAAAATGGATCCGCTATAGCGACTATTCCCTAGCTATCCCTGCAAAGGATCTATGGTTCAATCCGCCGACCACGGCCACGCCCATACAGTTGTCGCATTACTGCCTAAGGTATGATTTTGTTGCTCAGAACGGCCGGGCCAACCTAGCGGGCTGGATCGAGACTGCGGCGGATATGGCCGGACGATGACGCACAACTCCGGCACCGGCCGCGCTGCTCCTGCGGGGCTCTACCAACTCGCTCTACTCGGCGACGCCACCGTAGAAGAACGCCAAACTCTTACCAAAACCCTCGCCGGGATGGTCGCCGACTTCGAGCTTGAAATCGGAGCCGATGTCGTCATTTTTGATGGTAATACGATCGAAGAGCGCGATCCGGGCGCAGCATTCGCTGCAACCTATTTCAGCACCGGCGCAGGGAACGACCGTGAAGTGCTAGATACCCTAGTGGCAGCGAGCGCGGCGGTTATTCCGACAATCGGCCCAGATGGCGACTTCGCCCAAGTTCCCGCTCCGCTACAGTTCGCCAACGGCATAAAGCGGCGGGCGGACGATCTAGACATGACTGATGTCGCCTCATCGCTTCTAGAATGCGTCGGCCTGCTCCGCAGACAGCGGCGGGTCTTTGTCAGCTACCGCCGCACTGAAGCCCGGGCCGCGGCTGTACAACTGCACGACTTATTAAGCGCCAGAGGCTTCGACGTCTTTCTTGATACCCACAGCATTCGCCCCGGCGAACCCTTTCAGGAGGTCCTGTGGCATCGCCTCGTGGATTCCGACGTCATGGTGATGCTAGACACGCCAACTTATTTCGAGAGTCGTTGGACGCGCGAGGAGATTGGACGCGCTCGCGCCAAGGACATTCAGGTGCTCCGCGTCATCTGGCCAGGCCATACGCCGTCGCGAATGACCGACCTTTCAGAAACGGTCCATTTGGAGGAGACGGAACTGCGAGATGTCGACGGACCGATTGACGAACATAAGGCCGATGAGATCATCCTGAAGGTTGAACGCCTACGTAGCCGCAGTCTTGCGGCGCGCTATATGGCAATCACCGGCAAACTTCGGGCCGATGTCGAAAAGATCGGTGGGCGAGTCGAGTCCATAGGTGCGCACCGGACGGTCTCGGTCCGTCTTTTGGATAATCGACGCCTGTGGGCCTATCCGATTGTTGGCATTCCCACCGCGGAAGCACTTAATGATATTGCCATCAAAGCGCGCAGGGCCAATCAGCAGGAGAAACCTGTGTTAGTCTACGATCATATCGGCATTCAGGAATCTTGGGGGGCCCACCTCCAGTGGCTCGGCGAAGAAATCCAATCAGTCCGTTGGCTCAAGGTCTCGGACGCTGGTTGGGCTCTAGCTGGTTGGGAAGCAGGATCGTGAAGAAAGCCATCTTCCTCGCTGCAGGTGTCCCGGATCCTAAACGCGGACCTGAGTACGCGGCGACTGCTGACACAGTCGCCATTACGGCCGCAGTTTCGGCGCTCATACATGTCGTCCTCGGGAGACGCCTGCTAGTTTGGGGGGGGCAGCCAGGGATCACGCCCATGATCCTAGAGGTTGCCGAGGCGATGGGGGTGGACTATGGTCGATGGGTTCACCTCTATCAGTCAAAATTTTTCGTAGACATTTTCCCTGAGGACAACGCCCGCTTCTCAAACGTCACCTTCTCGGACACCATTGGCGACGACCGTGAACTGAGCTTGATGCATATGCGGAAGCGAATGTTCGCAGAGGTCAGCTACGAATCGGCCGTATTCATCGGCGGTATGGGAGGCCTCCTGGAGGAGTACGAGTTGTTTCGGAATCTGCAGCCCGAAGCAAAGATCGTACCGGTCATCTCAACGGGCGGTGCCGCCCTTCAAATTGCCAAGGCTGCCCGCTGCGAGGACCGTGAGCTTGCTGAAGACCGAGACTACGTAGCCCTACTACACAGGCAACTCGGCATCTCCGTCCGCGAAAAGCGCTACGCACGTCCTGAGGATCAGCCGGATACGGTTGTCGAGAGGTACTGGCGCCTAGGCGATCGTCAATAGCGCCTGGCGATGCCGCTGCTTCTAGAAGAAAACATCCGCCAACGAGCTCGACGCCGAGCCCGGGCTGAACGTTTGAGCGTACACGACGCGTTGCTCCGTGCGGCGCAGCGGCACAACGACCACTATGATATATTCCTCTCTCAGACGATCAGGGACGCCGAGATTGTACTCGGCGTGTACGACCTCCTCACCGAGACAGGCTACTCTGTCTTTTGCGATTGGATTGAGGCTCCTCTGCAGGACCGCCATGAAGTCTCCCCTGCGAATGCCGCTTACGTTCGGAGCGTCATGGGAGTCTGTGACGCGCTATTGTTCATCGACGGTCCCGGCGCCGCCCAATCCCTCTGGATGTGCTGGGAATTAGGCTGGTTCGACGGAGCCCGTGGCCCGGTCGCTATCTTACCCGTAACCGCTGAGGTGAAGGCCTACTATGATGGCAGAGAGTTCCTGAGCCTGTATCCCTATGTCACGGTCGACGAGCAAGGTAAGCTCAGGGTCGTGCGGCCCGCCGTACCCAGCCCAAACGGGTTCCTATTGCTGGAATCCCCCAATTGGACGTCCCTCGATAACTGGAAAAGCGGTCATAGAACCATGCGGCCGCGAGTTTATGGACATTGGCGCAACTAGACTGCATTTCTAGCGTCGATCCTCGTCCGCAAGAATGCGCTTCACCCTACCCAGAAGCGGCCTCAGCGAATGTCTGAGAGGAGTCATAATCGGAATCTATGAAGGTCCGCTTTTAAGCAAATACCCCTGCCCTTTTGCGCCTAAGGGTCATTTCACGAAACGTCAGCTAAGAATTCGTTCCAGCGCACCGGAGCAATATGGGAGGACACTGACTTCACACATAGGAACCTGCGAGAGCTATGCGTGAACGCCACCGTCTATCCGAACGATTTCGCCGGTCATGAAGGCGGCATCTTCGGACAGCAGCATGGCGATGACGCTGGCGACTTGCTCTGGCTGTCCCACCTGAAAGTCAGGCCGGCTCAAGTGCATGTACAACGACATATCGACATCGTCCGGAAAGTTGCGCTGGATAGCCTCGGTCATGGCCGTGGCTATCCCTCCTGGCGCAATCGCGTTCGCCCGCACGCCGCGCTTTATATATTCCCACGCGATCGCCTTTGTCATCGATGCAATCCCGCCCTTTGAGGCCGAATAAGCCGCCATGAACGGATGCCCGAAGAACGATGACGTCGAAGCCGCGTTGACGATCGCCCCACCGGATTTCTCCAACAGTGGCAACCCTTCCCGACAGCATATGAAAGTACCTATCAGGTTTACGTCGATGATCTGCCGAAACGCCTCGACACTGGTTTGATC
>JAEZHG010000031.1 GCA_023436945.1 Pseudomonadota bacterium
GGCCTGGACCTTCATGATCCTGCGCAACCAGTTCTATTCCGAGAAGCGCCGCTCGTGGCGCTCCACCCAGCTTGATCAAGAGGCCGCCGAGCGGACCCTGATCGCGGTTGACGATCCAGAGGCCCCCGTCGCTCTGGACGAACTGCGTCAGGCCCTGAAAACCCTGCCCGAAGAACAGCGTGAAGCGCTCATTCTGGTGGGCGCGGGCGGCTTTGCCTATGAAGAGGCTGCAGCCATCTGCCAATGCGCCGTCGGCACCGTAAAGAGCCGCGTGTCGCGTGCCCGCAAGGCGCTTCAGGCAGCTCTCGAAAAGGGCGGCTATGATCGCGACGGCAAAGCGGCCGGCGACGCGATGCGCTCCATTCTGGCAGATGCGGACCGCCTTAGCGGCTCCGTAAGAAGCTAACAGGGCGGTTTCGTGCCTCACAGACTGCCCTCGCGTATACGAGATGCAGTTTCGCGCATGCGTGCTCGGGTCCCCGAGGACGCGCGCAACACAATTCCTATCAAGCCGATCCAGGGCATCCGCGCTCGACTGGGTTTGGCGATGGCCTTTGCGCTCCTGCCCTTCATCCTTCTGGGGCTGGCGCAGGCCCGCGGCGAGTATCAGCAGCGCAGCGAAAACCTAAAGGCCGACCTGCATCAGGCCGCCTATCGCAGCGCCGATAACGCCACCAATACGCTGAACCGCACGGATATCATCCTGACGGTACTGGCCCCCGAGGCCGCAGGATCCTACTGCTCCTCGCGCCTGACCAATCTGGCCCAGCGCTTGCCGGAGCTGGAGTCGCTTTACCGTCTCGACAGCCAGGGGCGCGCCCTGTGCAGCTCCGATGATCGGTTGGAAGAATGGCTGAGCGGTATCCAGAACCGCAACTGGTTCGCCAATGTGCGGGATGCACCGGGCGAGCCAGCTTCCGAACTCTTCCCGGACCGAGACAAGGGCTATGTCATTCAGGCCCGCCGCATAGATCGTCCGCTGGGCGGTTTCGACGGTATTATGATCGCCGTCCTGCCTATCGAAGTGCTGGAGACCCCGCCTGTAGAGGAAGGCCTGCCGATCGAGGCGGTAACGCTTCTCTACAATGATCGCGGCGAGAACCTCTCTGTGGCCACCTCTCCGGCCTTCTCGCCGGATAACAAGGCGCTCACCAACTGGCTGACGCGCGAGGACGGAAGCACCGGACTGCTGGAAGCCACCGGCCCCGACGGTATCCGCCGCATCTACAGCAGCGCCCCTTTGAGCGGCCATGATGTCTATGCCGTGATTGCCACGCCTGCCGCCTCGCCGTGGTTCTGGGCGCGTTCGAACCCGATCCGCTTCCTGATGATGCCATTGGCCGCGTGGCTGACAGCCTTTGCCGCCGTGATGTTTGCATCCGAGCGCGTGGTGATCCGCTGGCTCGACTATCTGGACCGCATCGCCGCCATCTATGCGCGTGGCCGCTATACGGTGCGCCCTGTTCAGGCCGACAATGCGCCGCTGGAAATCCGGCATCTGGCGCGGACCATGGACGAGCTGGGCGACAACATCACCCGCCGCGATGCCGCCCTGACCGAGGCGCTGCACGAAAAAGACGCCCTGCTTCGCGAAATCCATCACCGCGTGAAGAACAACCTGCAGATCATCTCCTCGCTGCTGTCTATGCAGCAAAGGGCTGTGGTCGATCCTGCCGCACGGGCGGCGCTGGGCGATACACGCCAGCGTATCTCGGCCTTGGCCCTGATTTACCGCACCCTCTATCAGGGCGACGATGTAAGGCACGCCGACTCGCAGATGTTCCTGAACGAGCTGGTCGGGCATCTGATTGCGGCTGAATCCCTGCGCGGCCCTATGGTCAGCAGCGAGATCGACGCCGACAGTTTGAGGATCGACCCCGAGAAACTGGCCCCCATGGCCCTGTGGCTCGTGGAAGCTGTTTCCAACGCCCAGAAACACGCCTTTACGCAGAGCGGCGGCGAGCTAAAGGTGCGGTTCCGCGTCAATGGCGAGACCAGCGTCCTGGAGGTCGAGGACAATGGTCCTGGCGTCGAAGGCCAGTCACCCGGCGTGGGTCTGACCCTGATGACGGCCTTCGCCAAGCAACTGCGCGGAACGGCAGAGGTTGTCGCCGCGCCATCGGGCGGAACGATCGCGCGCCTGACATTCCTGACCCCCGCGATTGAGGAATAGAACGACGGAACCTGCGCGATGGGCTGGCGTTTGTAGGGCAAGGCAAACCAGCCTTCTTTTACCCCCAAGGAGATCGCCATGCGTAAACTGATCGCTCTGGCCGTTGTCGCCGCTGCCCTGTCGACCGCCGCTTGCAACACCATCCAAGGCCTCGGCCGCGACACCCAGGCCGCTGGCTCGGCTGTTGAAGGCGCTGCCCGCGACGCCAAATAATATTCTTCGGGCCTAAACCCGATGGAACAGGCCCCTGCCCTTGCGGTACGGGGCCTTTTTCATGGCCCGATCACCCGTTCCAGCGCGCCCTTTGCCCCACAGTTGGCGACAAGCTTTCAGCCAAAGCTGCGCGGCGCCTGTAAAAAGCCTCCTGTTTCGGTCATAAGGCGCGCATGAAGTTCCTCGATCAGGCCAAAATCTATATTCGTTCCGGCAACGGCGGTGCAGGCTCCGTGTCCTTCCGACGCGAGAAATTTATCCCGAACGGCGGTCCCGATGGCGGTGACGGCGGTAAGGGTGGTGACGTCTGGATTGAGGCCGTGGATGGCCTGAACACCCTGATCGACTATCGCTACCAGCAGCATTTCAAAGCCCAGACCGGCCACCATGGCCAGGGCCGCCAGATGCACGGCGGCAAGGGCGAGGATATCGAGCTGCGCGTTCCGGTCGGCACTCAGGTGCTGGACGAGGACAAGGAAACCGTGCTGGTCGACATGGACAAGGCCGGCAAGCGCGTGAAGCTGCTGGCGGGCGGTAATGGCGGCTGGGGTAACACCCGCTTCAAGGGTCCGGGCAACCAGGCCCCGACCCACGCCAACCCCGGTCAGGAAGGTCAGGAGCGCTGGGTCTGGCTTCGCCTGAAGCTGATCGCCGATATCGGTCTGGCCGGTCTGCCGAACGCGGGCAAGTCCACTTTCCTATCGGCTGTTTCCGCCGCCAAGCCGAAGGTGGCCGACTATCCGTTCACGACGCTGGTGCCGAACCTTGGCGTGGTTGACCTGTCACCGACCGAGCGTTTCGTGATTGCCGACATCCCCGGCCTGATCGAAGGGGCCAGCGAGGGTGCGGGCCTTGGCACGCGCTTCCTTGGCCACGTTGAACGCTCGGCCAGCCTGATCCACCTGATCGACGGCACGCAGGACGATGTGGTCGAAGCGTACCGCGTGATCCGTGGCGAGCTGGAAGCCTATGGCGACGAGCTGGGCAACAAGGTCGAAATCCTTGCCCTGAACAAGATCGACTCGCTGAGCGAAGAAGAGCGCAACGAGAAGGCCGATGCTCTGGAAGCTATCGCCGGACGTCGTCCGCTGCTGGTTTCGGGCGTGTCGGGCGAAGGCGTGACCGAACTGCTGCGCGCGGCCTATGCCGAGGTGCGCAAGTTGCGCGGTGACCGCGATGTGGTCGCCGAGGAAGAAGACGATACTGTCTATGAAACGCCCGGTGGCTGGTCGCCGATGTAATCGGAACCCCCTCGCCGAGATTTTCAAACCCCGTTCCGTCGAAAGACAGGACGGGGTTTTGTTTGCCGGATGACGGCAGCCCTGACGCGCCCTATTGTATGCCTATGACCGAAGCGACCATCGACACCCCCGCCGCCACCGAGAACAAGCCCGTGCGGCTTTGGATGATCGACGCCTCGGCCTATATTTTCCGGGCCTACCACGCCCTGCCTCCCCTCACCCGCAAGTCGGACGGCCTGCCGGTCGGCGCGGTTCAGGGCTACTGCAACATGCTGTGGAAGCTGTTGAAGGACACCAAGGGCGAGGACGGCCCGACGCACCTCGTCGCTATTTTCGACCACTCGGAAAAGACGTTCCGCAACGAACTTTTCGATGGCTACAAGGCCAACCGACCGCCTGCGCCGGAAGATCTGGTGCCGCAGTTCCCGCTGGTGCGCGAGGCGACCAAGGCCTTTGGCGTGCCGTGTGTCGAACTGGCGGGCTATGAGGCTGACGACCTGATCGCCACCTATGCCTGCAAGGTCCGCGATGCGGGTGGCGAGGCCGTGATCGTGTCCTCAGACAAGGACCTGATGCAGCTGATCGGCGACGGCGTGGTCATGTGGGACCCGATGAAGGACCGCGTGCTGGCCGAAGACGCCGTGATGGAGAAGTTCGGCGTCACCCCTGACAAGGTGGTCGAGGTTCAGGCCCTGATCGGCGACAGCGTCGATAACGTACCGGGCGCGCCCGGTATCGGTC
>JAEZHG010000046.1 GCA_023436945.1 Pseudomonadota bacterium
ATCCACGGCGGCACCAAGCACAACATCATCCCCGAGGAAGTGAACCTGCAACTGACGGTGCGCTCGGATTCCTATGAGGTGCGCGACACGCTGCTGGACGGCATCGACCGCATTGCCCTGAACACCGCCCGCGCCCTCAATGTGCCGGAAGACCGCCTTCCCGTGGTCGTCCGCTCTACGACGGAATCCACCCCTCCCGCTGTGAACCACACCGAAACGGCCCTGCGCATGAAGACCGCCATCGCCGGCCAAATCGGCGAGGCACAGGTTCTGGACATCACCCGTCAGGGCATGGGTGCCGAGGACTTCGCCTTCTATGCAGCCCCAGAGCACGGCATCAAGGCGGTGATCTTCGCCGTAGGCGGCCTGCCCGAAGACCTGAAGAACAGCCCGCCACCACACCACTCGCCGCTGTTCCGCATTGATCCGGAAGCCTCGATCATCACAGGCGTCCGCGCCACGGTCGCCGCGGCCGAGGACCTCTTCAAGTCCTGAGGCTTTGGTGGGGAGGGATTGAACCATCCGTCTCTCCCCCCGTTTCCTGACAGTATCTTTGTTCTCAGGAGCCTGTCATGCTTGGACGTCTCGTGCCTATTATCGGCACCCTGCTTATGTCTCGCGCCACCCGTCGGGTCGCAGGCCGCCACGCCGGTAAATTGGCTCTCGCATTCGGTGCATTTGAACTGTGGCGTAACTACCAGCGTACAAAGGCTCCCGCTGCCCCTGTACAGGCCGAACCCTCGGGTAAGTCCCGCACCAGCCAGCGTTCCAACAACCGCCGCCGTCGCCGCATCCTCTGACCCAAGGGCGGGCGGTCAGCACAATCTTGGGGGAATATGATGATCGTCGTCCATCACCTTGCCGACTCCCGCTCGCAACGCATCCTCTGGCTGCTTGAAGAGCTTGAGCTCGACTATGAGGTCAAACGCTACGAGCGTGACCCCAAGACCTATCTGGCTCCGGCGGAACTGAAAAAGCTTCACCCGCTGGGCAAGGCCCCGATCCTCGAGGACAACGGCGTGGTCATGGCCGAAACGGGCGCGATCATCGACTACCTTCTCGAAACCTATGACCGCGAGTACCAGTTCCACCCCGAACGTGGCACCGCCTATGGCCGCCAGTTCTCCTACTGGATGCACTATGCGGAAGGGTCGGCCATGTCGCCTCTGCTGCTCAAACTGGTGTTTTCACAGCTTCCGGTCCGCGCTCCCGCGCTGGTCAGGCCGCTGGTGAAATCCATCGCGGCCAAGGCCAACCAGAGCTTCATCAACCCGCAGCTCAAGACCCATTTCGGCTTCATCGAGAACAGCCTTGTGGGTCGCTGGTTTGTCGGCAACGGCTTCAGCGCCGCCGACATCATGATGAGCTTCCCGTTGGAGGCCGCCGCCACACGCGGCCTCGATCTGGATAAAAACCCCAACATCGCCCACTTCTTGCGGACGATCCACGCCCGTCCGGCCTATCAGGCCGCACTCCAGCGTGGCGGGGACTATGCCTATGCCCATGCCGGAGACCACACCGACTGAGCAAAGGCTTGGGGCATGGTCCGCAATAGGGGAAAGTCATTCCCCGACCTGCGGTCAATCTGCGTTTCCTACGACCGGAAATTGCCCCATCTTGAAATTTCACCCGGTTTCGCCTAGCTTATCAGCCCCCCGGTCAGGCAACGCCCCATGGCCGCGAGCGTACCGGTATTATTCATTCACCTGTCTTCGGGCGTAGCAAGAAACTCACGACACAATGGAAAAAGTGCCGATGACGGACGAGGGCTATCGTGCTCTCGACGATCAACTGAAGCATCTCAAGCAGGTCGAGCGACCTGCAGTGATCGCCGCCATTGCCGAGGCGCGCGAACACGGCGACCTGTCCGAAAACGCCGAGTACCATGCCGCCAAAGAGCGTCAGGGCTGGGTTGAAGGCTCGATTGCCGAAATCGAGGACAAGCTGTCGCGCGCCCAGGTCATCGATGTGACCAAACTGTCGGGCGACGTGGTCAAGTTCGGCGCAACCGTCCACCTCGTGGACGAGGACACCGAAGAAGAGTCCTTCTACAAGATCGTCGGTGAAGACGAGTCTGACGTGAAGGCCCGCAAGATTTCGATCGCCTCGCCGATCGCCCGCGCCCTGATCTCGAAAGAGGTTGGTGACGTGGTCGAGGTCAACACCCCGGGTGGTGTTAAGGCCTACGAGATCCTCAAGGTCGAGTGGAAGTAACCCCTTCCATTCCTGACGAAAACGGGGCGCATGGTTCAGCCATGCGCCCTCTTTCCATCTGGGTGGTCTCTGACGGCCGCGCGGGCATCGAGAACCAGTCTCTGGGTCTTGCCGAAGCTATTGCCGAACTGACTCCTGCCACCATCACCCGTCATGTGGTGCGATGGAAGAAAGCCTATGACCGCTGGCCCTCGGCGCTGAAACAGCCTTGGATGCTGGAGGAAGGCCGCGCACTCCTGATGGCCCCGCCACCGGACATCTGGATTGCCACGGGCCGCGCCAGCCTGCCGCTTTCGGTGCGCATGAAG
>JAEZHG010000146.1 GCA_023436945.1 Pseudomonadota bacterium
GTTCCACTGTTCCGCTGTGCGGATTTTCGGAAAAATCCTGCGCGGATTGGGGATTGCGCTCAAGGCTGCTGTCGTTAGAAGCGGACATAAGCCAAGGGATGGACTGCCTTTCATTCCGAAGCAAGTGACAAGACGACCCTGCCTCAGGGTCCCGTAACCGGGGATAAGGATGACAGGCGCAAGCCAAGAGACGGATCGCAGCCGTCTGGTCATGAAGTTCGGTGGAACTTCGATGGCTGATCTGGAGCGAATTCGCCGTGCGGCGCGCATTGTCGCCGCCGAGGCGGCTAAAGGTAAAAAGGTCGCTGTGGTCGTATCGGCTATGGCCGGCAAAACCAACGAACTGGTGGCGTGGACCGACGGTGCGGGCGCTCCGGCGGCGGGTCTCTATCCGCAAGGCACCCTGTCCGACGATGAATACGATGTGGTCGTTGCATCCGGCGAACAGGTGACCTCGGGCCTTCTGGCCATGACCCTGCGCAACATGGGCCTTAAAGCCCGTAGCTGGATGGGCTGGCAAATCCCGATCATCACCGACGACGCTCACGGTCGTGCGCGCATCGAGGATGTACCGGGTGATGTGCTGGGTGCGGCCATGGATGCAGGCGAAATCGCCGTCATCCCGGGCTTCCAGGGCGTGACCACCAGCGGCAAGATCACCACTCTGGGACGTGGCGGCTCGGACACCTCGGCTGTGGCCGTGGCGGCGGCGCTGAACTGCCCGTGCGATATCTATACCGACGTGGACGGCGTCTATACGACCGACCCGCGTATCGAGAGCCGTGCCAAGCGACTGGCCCGCGTCTCTTACGAAGAAATGCTCGAAATGGCGTCTCTGGGCGCCAAGGTACTGCAGACGCGCTCTGTGGAACTGGCCATGCACAAGCGTGTGCCGGTCCGCGTGCTGTCCAGCTTTATCGAGCCTGATGAAAACGGAAAACTGCCGGAAGATGCCGGCACCCTGATTTGCGACGAGGATGAGATCGTGGAAAAGCGCATCGTTTCGGGCGTGACCATGAGCCGGGACGAAGCCCGGGTCAGCTTGCTCGGTCTTTCGGACCGCACCGACGCTCCGGCCGACGTGTTCACCCGTCTGGCCGAGGCCAGCGTGAACGTGGACATGATCGTCCAGTCGCCGGCCCGCTCCCCCGGCACGGTCAACCTGACCTTCACCTGCGGTCGTCGCGATGCGGCCCGCGCGGCTGAACTGATGACCTCGCTCAAGTCGGAAATCGGCTTCGAGGAAATCCGTGTCGATGACGATGTGGCCAAGGTCTCTGTCATCGGCGTCGGCATGCGCTCGCACGCCGGTGTGGCCCAGATGATGTTCCGCGCTCTGGCGGACAAGGGCATCAAATTCCAGGCCATCTCGACCTCGGAAATCAAGATCAGCGTGCTGATCGAGTCGGCCTATGCCGAGCTGGCCGTGCGCGCCCTGCACTCGGCCTATGGTCTCGAAAGCCTCTAAAAGCTTGAAAACTTCTGTCCCCGACCCACTTTCGGGGACAGAAGTCTAGAGACATGCGTGCCACATACTGGCACACTGCCTTCTGGTCGACAGAACGGGAGCTGTCATGGTCAAGAACGCTGGATTGACGTCACGGGGTCCACGGAACCTGCTGCGCCAAATCCGCGAGGCCTTGGCGGGTGGCTCCGACGGTTCCCATATTGCCAGTGCGCAACAGCGACTGGATGTGGTGGTGCGGATCATCGCCCGCTCCATGGTCGCCGAAGTTTGCTCCATCTATCTGCGTCGTGCGTCGGGTGAACTGGAACTGTTCGCCACCGAGGGCCTGAACCCAGAGGCCGTGCACAGTACGCGCCTGCGCCCCGGCGAGGGTCTGGTGGGTGAGGTGGCCCGTCTGGCCCAGCCGATCAGCCTGTCCAACGCCCCCGAACACCCGAACTTCTCCTATCGTCCCGAAACGGGCGAAGACCCGTTCAACGCCTTCCTCGGCGCCCCGCTCTTGCGCGGTGGCCGCGCCATCGGCGTGCTGGTCGTGCAGAACCGTGCCGCCCGCGCCTATGACGAAGACGAACTGGAAGACATCCAGAACATCGCCATGGTCCTGTCCGAGACGGTCGCCTCCGGCGGTCTTCTGGGCGAGGCGGAACTGCGCGATGTTGAACTGGCACCTCACAGGCCAGAGCGCCTGACGGGCCAGAAGTTTTCCGAAGGTCTGGCCGTTGGCCGCGCCATTCTGCATGAAGCCCCCGTTCCGCCGGACAAGCTGCTGGCCGATGATCCGGTTCAGGAAGAACAGCGCCTGCAAGCGGGCCTCGCCGCTTTGAAGTCCGGCATCGATGCCCTGCTCGAAGGCGGTCAGGGCAAGCTCGGCGGCACGCCGTACGAGGTTCTCGAAACCTACCGCATGTTCGCGGATGACCGTGGCTGGAACCGCTCTCTGGAAGAGGCGGTGCGCTCGGGCCTTACGGCAGAGGCTGCTGTCGACCGTGTGCGTACCGAGCACCGCGCCCGTTTTGCCAGCGCCCGCGACCCCTATATCCGCGAGCGCCTTCACGACTTCGAGGATTTGGCCAACCGCCTGCTGCGCGTGCTGATGGGTGATGACCCTGTGGCCCGCGAAATCCCCGACGACGCTATCCTTGTGGCCCGTAACCTCGGCCCTGCCGACCTTCTGGAATATCCGCGCAGCAAGCTGAAGGGCCTGCTGCTGGAAGAAGGCTCGCCTGCAGGCCACGCGGCCATCGTGGCGCGCGCCCTGCAAATCCCCTGTGTGGGCCGCCTTCCAGGTGTTCGAGACCGTCTTTCCGAAGGTGACCCCGTCATCGTCGATGGTGAGAGCGGCGAGACCTACCTTCGTCCGCGCCCCGATATGCTGGCCGCTATCCAGAGCCGGATGGAGCTTCGTGCCCAACGTCGCGCCGAGTTTGACCAGCTTCGCGATACGCCCGCCGTCACATTGGATGGCAAGCGCATCAGCCTGCTGACCAATGCCGGTCTGGCCGTTGATCTGGAAAACCTCGACATGACGGGGGCCGAGGGGATCGGCCTGTTCCGCACCGAGTTCCAGTTCATGGTGGCCGACGAGCTTCCGAAACTGACCACCCAGACCGCGCTCTACAAGCTGGTGCTGGATGCGGCGGGTGATCGTCCGGTCACCTTCCGCACGCTGGATATCGGCGGCGACAAGGTGCTGCCCTATCTGGACAACGAGCGCGAGGAAAACCCCGCGCTGGGCCGTCGCGCCATCCGTCTGGGTCTCGACCATCCGGCACTGCTTCGTATGCAGCTTCGCGCCCTTCTGGCCGCAGGGGCAGGCAGGGAACTGCGCGTCATGTTCCCGATGATCGCCTCGGTCGAAGAGTTCCGTCGTGCGCGTGATCTGATGGATGTCGAATGCGCATGGGCACGTCGTCGTGGCCGCACGCTTCCGCGTTCGATCCGCGTCGGGGCCATGATTGAATGCCCCAGCCTGCTGTGGCACCTCGATGCCCTTCTGCCCCTGACCGACTTTGTCTCGGTCGGGACCAACGACCTGCTGCAATATATGTTCGCTGCCGACCGCACGAACCCGAAGGTGGCCGAGCGTTATGACCCGCTGTCGCCGCCCGCGCTGCGTGCCTTGCTGGAAATCCGTAAGAAGTGCACCGACACCAATACGCCTGTGTCGGTCTGCGGCGAGCTGGCAGGCAAGCCGCTGGAGGCCTTTGCCCTGATCGCGCTGGGCTTTGATAGCCTGTCTGCCCCCGGCAGCGGCGTCGGTCCGGTCAAGCGCATGATCCTGTCGGCAGACTACAAGGCCGCATGGCGCGGGATGGAGCCGCTTCTGGCCTCCTCCTCCGGCTCGATCCGGGGCGAGATTGAATCTCTGGCCCGCAAGCTGAACCTGGCGGTTTGAATACTATACGTTGAACCGCGCCCTAGCCTCGTTTAAGCGGGGGTGAACGCGCCCAGCGCACCGTGACGACGGAACTGCCGCCTAATGGATCAGGCCGAGGCCCTGCCGACCCACAATGATGCTGCAAACGGGGAAGAGACCCTGGGTGCGCGCCTGCGTGCCGCACGCATCGCTTCGGGTCGCTCCATGGCCGAACTCTCGACCGCCACGCGGGTCCATCCGCGCTTCCTGGCGGCCATCGAACAGGGCGACCAGTCGGTCCTGCCGTCACGCATTTTCACCACGGGCTATGTGCGCATCTACGCACAGGTACTGGGTCTCGACGAGCTTGAG
>JAEZHG010000151.1 GCA_023436945.1 Pseudomonadota bacterium
GCTTCCGGCTGGCCCCGGTGGCGAACTTCTGATGCCGCCGAGCGAGGTCGAGCAACGCATCGATATCGCCCGCATCGAAGGTCAAGTTAAGGCGTCCTCGATCAAGAAGGTCGCTGATTTCGTAGACGCTCACCCAGAGGAATCCACGGCGATCTTACGCGCCTGGGTGAATGAAACCTGATGGCTCGACTTATTGCCAAATCTCCGGCCGTCGAAGACGCGCGTAAGCTGACGGGGCCAGAAAAAGCCGCGGTGGTCCTTCTGTCGCTTGGTGAGGAACATACTGCCTTGTGGCAGCGCCTCGAAGAAGACGAAATTAAAGAAGTGTCTCAGGCCATGGCCGGGCTTGGCACTGTAACTGCGGCAGTTGTTGAGGAAATTCTAGTAGAGTTCGTGTCAGGTCTAGGTGGTAACGGCGCTCTGATGGGGTCGTACGACCAAACCGCGCGACTGCTTGCGTCTTTCATGCCGCCAGATCGTGTCGAAGCGCTGATGGAAGAAATCCGTGGTCCGGCTGGCCGTACCATGTGGGACAAGCTGGGCAATGTGAACGAAGCGGTTCTGGCGAACTACCTCAAGAACGAATACCCGCAGACGGTTGCGGTGGTCCTGTCCAAGATCAAGCCGGAGCATGCCTCTCGGGTGCTGACGGCCCTGCCGGAAGACTTTGCGCTTGAGTGCGTGCAGCGCATGCTGCGCATGGAGCCGGTGCAGCGTGACATTCTCGACAAGATCGAGCAGACCCTGCGCACGGAGTTCATGTCGAATCTCGCCCGCACGTCCAAGCGGGACAGCCACGAGCTGATGGCTGAAATATTCAACACATTCGACCGTCAAACCGAGGCGCGGTTTATCGGTGCTTTGGAAGAGAGAAACCGCGACAGTGCTGAGCGTATTCGCGCTCTAATGTTTGTATTTGAAGATCTGCTCAAGCTTGATCCTGGTGGTGTTCAGACATTATTGCGTGCGGTTGAAAAAGATCAGCTGGCACTGGCACTTAAGGGGGCCTCTGACGCTCTCCGCGAGATGTTCTTCTCAAACATGTCCGAGCGCGCGTCCAAGATCATGCGCGAGGATATGGACTCGATGGGTCCTGTGCGTCTGAAGGACGTGGACTCGGCCCAGATGGCGATGGTGCAGGTGGCCAAGGACTTGGCGGCGCGTGGTGAGATCATGCTGGCCGGCCAAGGCGGCGATGACGAGTTGATCTACTGATGACCCAACCGCACGCCACACCGCGCCCCTTTGGCTTCGACACCGAGTTCGGTGCCGATGGCCGTATCGTCAGCCAGACCGAATGGCAGCCGACCAAGCGCAGCTTCTCCCCCGCAGAGGTGGATGCCATGGTGGCCGAGGCCGCCATACAGGCCCGCCAGCAGGCTTTGGCCGAGGTCGAGGCCCTGCGCGCGGACGCGCTTTCGGTGCTGGCCCAGAATGTCGGCCATGCCATGGGCCAGCTTGGCGCGATTGCCGAGCAATACCGACACGAAGCCACTGAACTGGCCGTGGTCAGCGCCCGTGCCCTGTCGGGTGCCGCGTTCGATCTGTTCCCGCGCCGCCCGCTGGAAGCCACGATCGAGCAACTGGCACAGGAAATCGACGCCTCGCCGCGCCTATTGATCCGTGCGCCGCAACTCGATGCCGAGGCCCGCGCCCAGATCGAGGCTCTGTGCAGCCAGTCGGGCTTTTCGGGCATGGTTGTCTTCCGTGACGAAGGCGGCCCTGCTGCATCCTTTGCGCTGGAATGGTCCGATGGCCGTGCCAGCTTTGACCCTGCCGAAGTCGAGCAACGCCTGCGCGATGTTCTTTCGGCGGCACTGGCGGCGGATGAGCGCAGCCAGACCCTATCCCCCCTTGATGGATCCCATGACGGGAGCGTGTTCTGATGGCTACTGACGATCTGCCTCTGGAAGAATTCGGTGAATCCACCGCCCTCGCACTGCCAGAAGAGGCGGGCGAGAAATCGGCTGCCGATCTGGCCACGGTGTTCGATGTTCCGGTGAACATCTCCGCCGTGCTGGGCAAGGCGAACATGTCGGTGTCGCAACTGCTGAAACTGAACAAGGGTTCGGTGCTGGAGCTGGACCGCAAGGTCGGCGAGGCAATCGATATCTTTGTGAACAACCGTGTGGTCGCCCGCGGCGAGGTGGTTCTGGTCGAGGACCGCCTGGGCGTGACCATGACCGAAATCATCAAGACGGACGACAAGGGCGCCTGAGCGGCGACCTGATAAGGTTTAGAGGAGCGCGATGATGCGTCTACTGGTCGTGGGCCGCCTGAGCGGACAACTGGCTACCGCCGTGAAAATGCCCATGACCCACGGGGCCATGGTCAACCACGTAGAACGCGCCGATCAGGCGACCGAGCAACTGCGTCGCGGGCAGGGCGCGGACCTGCTGATGGTCGACTACCGTATCGACATCGCCGCCCTGATCGCCGCCAACGAAGCCGAGCGTATCCACGTCCCGGTCGTCGCCTGCGGTGTCGATGCCGATGCACGCGATGCGGCGGATGCCATCCGTGCGGGCGCGAAAGAGTTCATCCCGCTGCCGCCGGATGCCGAGCTGATCGCTGCCGTCCTGTCGGCTGTGGCCGATGACGAAAAGCCGATGATCCTCGCCGATCCGGCCATGAAGTCGGTCGTGCAACTGGCCGATCAGGTGGCCGCTTCCGAAGCCTCGATCCTGATCACCGGTGAAAGCGGCGTCGGTAAGGAGGTGATGGCCCGTCACCTGCACAGCCGTTCGCGTCGCGCCGACAAGCCGTTCATCAGCGTCAACTGCGCGGCCATACCGGATAACCTGCTGGAATCCGAGCTGTTTGGTCACGAGAAGGGGGCCTTCACTGGCGCTGTTGCTCGCCGCATCGGTAAGTTCGAAGAGGCCGACGGCGGCACCCTGCTGCTTGACGAAATCTCGGAGATGGATGTCCGTCTTCAGGCCAAGCTGCTGCGCGCCATCCAGGAGCGCGTCATTGACCGTGTGGGCGGCGGAAAGCCGGTTCCGGTCAATATCCGCATTATCGCCACCTCCAACCGCGATCTGGCCAAGTCTGTGGCCGAGGGCAGCTTCCGCGAGGACCTGCTCTACCGTCTGAATGTGGTGAACCTGCGTATCCCGTCGCTGCGCGAGCGTCCGGGCGATATTGCGGTTCTGGCCAACCACTTCGTGAAGAAATACGCCGCCGCCAATGGCGTGCCGCTCAAGCCGATCTCGGCGGCAGCGGTAAAGGCCATCACGGCCCACAGCTG
Source organism: Pseudomonadota bacterium (assembly GCA_023436945.1). Classification (GTDB taxonomy): domain Bacteria; phylum Pseudomonadota; class Alphaproteobacteria; order Caulobacterales; family Caulobacteraceae; genus Brevundimonas. The sequence continues at coordinate 3,251 of JAEZHG010000151.1, forward strand.
GCAGGGCAACGTCCGCGAGCTGGAAAACGCCATGCACCGCGCGGTGCTGCTGTCGGTCGGTCCGGAAATCGATACCGATGCCATCCGCCTGCCGGACGGCCGTCCACTGCTGGGCGGCAATACGGTTTCGGCAGCGCCTACGGCTCCGCTGGCCACCACCTATGATCCGGGTGTGGCGGGCAAGGCGGCACAGGTGGCCGACGCCGTGACCCGCAGCTTCGTGGGCCAGACTGTCGCGGAGATGGAAAAGACCCTGATCCTCGACACCCTGAACCACTGCCTTGGCAACCGCACCCATGCGGCCAACATCCTTGGCATTTCGATCCGCACCCTGCGTAACAAGCTGAATGAATATGCCGACCAAGGCACATCCATTCCGGCCCCTCAGTCGGGTGTCTCGAACGCTTACGGGGCGAGTTGATCCATGTTTGACCGGCGGGCGATACTCATCGGGGCAGGGGCGCTGACACTGACAGCGTGCAAGCCCCCGGCTTCTCCCGCTACGGTCAAGCTTGATCGAGAAATCCCGCTGGACTTCACAGAGCTGGAACAACGCTTCAACGGTCGCATGGGCTTTGCCTTTGCGACCGATGGCGTTTTTGGCCAGTGGCGTGGCAACGAGCGGTTTGTCTATTGCTCGACCTTCAAGATGTATCTGGCCGCTGCAATGCTGATCCGCGCGCAAAAGGGGCTTGAGGATATCGAGCGTCAGGTTCCTGTCACCCGCACCGATATGATCAGCCATGCGCCGATCACCGAACCAGCCGTCGGCGGCACGCTCAGCCTCAAGGCGCTGATGAAGGGCACGGTCGAGGAAAGCGATAATCCGGCGGCCAATATCCTGATCCGCGAGATGGGCGGGATTGAAGTGCTGCGCCAGTTCTATCGCGACATCGGTGATGAAACGACGCGCGTGGAC
>JAEZHG010000174.1 GCA_023436945.1 Pseudomonadota bacterium
GTGATGATGATCTGGAACAGGCTGGTGCCGACCACGACGCTGGCCTTCATCCGCAGCACATAAAGCATGGCCGGAACAAGGATGAAGCCACCGCCCACCCCCATGATGGCCGACAGAACACCCGCGAAGACGCCAAGGCCAAACGGCGGAATGGCGCTGATGTAAAGGCCCGAGCGCGGGAACTTCATGCGCAGCGGCAGGCCATAGAGCCACATCGGGCGGCGGCGGTCCTTGCGTGGCGGCGTCTCGCCGCGCACCCGCTGCAGGATCTTGGTCAGGCTCTCGAACACCATCATCAGGCCGATGGAGCCGAGGAAGATCAGATAGGAGACCGAGACCACCAGATCGGCCTGTCCCAGCAGGCGGAGCAGGCGGAACAACTCGACCCCGCCCAGCGCCCCCAGCGCCCCGCCGAGGGCCATGATGCCGCCGATCTTGTAATCGACCGCCTTCATACCCGAATAACGGATGACGCCGGATGTCGAGGAGGCCACGACGTGGCTGGCCTGACTGGCCACAGCTACCGCTGGCGGAATACCCATAAAGACGAGGATCGGGGCCATCAGGAAGCCCCCGCCGATGCCGAACAGGCCCGAGACAAATCCCACCGTCGCGCCCAACAAAATCAGGAACGGCCAGTTCACCGACACTTCGGCGATCGGCAGATAAATATCCACGGCACGCGCCTTCGGGGCTGGAAGGGTAAGACAATGCCACCTTACAGGTGACAGGTTACCCTAGGCTTTAGACAAGGGCGATCAAGTCCGCCACCCCTCTAAACGTCCGTGTCAGGCCAGAGGCTGCACATTGAAGGCGTCGGCACCGTCGGTGGCGCGCTTGCGCTGCGCGCTGGACAGTTCCGGCGTCAGGCGCTGCACGGACTCCAAAGCCGGCTGGTCGCCACGGCGCGCGGCGATCATATACCAGGTGAAGGCCTCGACCTTGTCAGGGCGCATGCCCTTGATGCCGGTCTCGTACAGGTGCGCCAGATTATACTGGGCATCCACGCGGCCAGCCTCGGCAGACTTGCGCATCCACTCCAGAGCGCCAGCCTCATCGGCTGCACCACCGACACCGTCATAAAGCTGGGTCGCATAGTGCTGCATAGCGCGGGCGTCACCGGCCTCTGCGGCGCGGCGGGTCCAAGCACGAGCTTCGACGGGGTTCGGCTCGATACCCGTAGCACCATCCGTATAGAGGGTGGCCAGTCGCAGTTGAGCCGGAACATAGCCCAATTCGGCAGAGCGTTGCAGCGGCTCAAGACCCGACGGATCGCCATTCTCGAGCAGGCTGACGGCGCGCTCGAAGATAGCTGCACCCTCGGTGGCAGCCACTTGTGCGGAAGGCACAGCCTCGGTCGGGGTCGCATCCAGCGCCAGTGCCGCAATCGGTGCAGCCTCTTCGCCGGAGATCATGTCTGCACCGAAATTCAGGTTCAGATTCTGATCCTTGGCCAGTTTCAGAGTGGCATAGCCACCGCCACCAACCACCAGCATAGCCAGAGCCGAAGCCTTCAGCGCATTGCCGAATGTAGAGCCGTCACGCGAGGCCTTGCGGTCTAGCTTCTCCTGAAGCTGCGACTTACCACCCTTGCGGTTTTTTTTTAGGCCGAAGGTGGTGCGTGCCGGAACGCCCGGATCTTCGTCGGCGATGACGGCGCGGGCGCTGTCGATCGCATCGCGGGTGTTGAAGAAGCTAGCCGTCAGGCTGTCGCTCGAGTCCTTGGACGCGGTCTCTGCATCATCATGCAGCGGGGCGTTCAGCGGATCATACTCTTGGGTGTCTTCCTCGACATGAGCATCGAAAGTCATGCTCACGGCTTCAGCCGTTTCGGGCTCGGTCGTGAAATCGGTCTCGACTTGCGGCTCTTCGGTTTCGACCGTCTGCTCCTCGCCATTGTCGAAGATGGACGGGAACTCGTCAGCATAGGCAGGGGCCGACTCATCGCTGGCAAGCGGTGCCGGATCATCGGCTTCCAGCAGGGCGAAGTCGTCATCGAGGCTTTCGGTCAGATCGCCATCGAGCGTGCCGAACGGACGCAGGGCGTCACCGCTAGGGAACGGCTCGACCGCCATTTCCGAGGCCACCGTATCGGCCCAGTCCGGCGTCGCCTGTGCATCGGCAAGCGGCATGGTACGGGTCGAGCCAAAGGCCGTGGCGCGCCAGTCGCTGTTAAGGACCTCACGGGTGGTCCATTCAGGATTGTCGGTGCCGAACAGCGAGTCCGTGGGTGGCAAGCCGTTGGAGCTTTGCGGCATGGGCGCAAAGTCCAGATCGTCCTGCGGAGGCATGGCTGCTGTCAGGCGCGGTGCCGTATTCAGCGCCGCGCTTTCGCGGGCGGCGCGGGCTTCTCTGGCCTCTTCCAGAAGCTGGCGGGTGCGCTCCTCGCTCTGGCGGACGCGCTCGGCCAGTTCGCCCGACGCATCTTCGTGGCGACGCTCGAACTTCTCGGTGCTTTCGCTCAGGCGGCGACCGATGTCGTCGATCGCCTGTGCCGAGCGGCGCTCGGTCTGGGTGATACGTTCCGACAGACGGTCCGAAATACGGGTGATCTCGCCGCCTAGTCGCTCCAGCGCCAGCGCATGATCGTCTTCCTGACGGGTCATGCGGGCATCCAGCGAGGCGCTGTGACGCGCAATCTCGCGGTCCAGCTTCTCGTCGAGGGTACGGCCCACTTCCAGCAGGCGCTGGTCGATCCGCTGGTCCAGTGTCGCCTGCAGAGCCTCGGCATCGCTGCCGCGCTCTTCCAGAGACTGCATGCGGGTGTGCATGTTGCGGGCGATATTCATCACCTGCTGACCCATGGCCTCAACCGCGCTGGCAGAGCGAAGCTCGGCAGCCTTGGTGTGGGCCGCCAGTTGGTTCAGGCCCTGCTCGATGCGGGCCATGCGGCCCTTGTCGGTAGCCGCATCGATACGGCGCATCATGTCGAGGCGGTTGGCCTCGATCTGCTGGGTCAGGCTTTCGGCCAGTTTCGACAGGCTGGCCGCATCGGCACCGCCAGCGGCACCCGTGCCGATACGCTGGTCCAGAGCGGCAAATGACCGCTCAAGGTCTTTCAGCGCGAGGCTGGTCGCTTCCTGTGCGCGGTCCAGACGGTCCTGCAGGGCGCTGGACGCCTGTGCCGTCTGCTTGGCCTCGCTGGCGGCGGCCTCGAGGCGTTGCAGGCGAAGGTGGCCTTCGCGCATCTCGCGAGAGATATCATCCAGACGGCGACCTTGGCGGGCCTCGTCGTCACGGTCCATGTCCAGACGGCGCAAGATCGAGGCGACAGCCTGATCCACACCCTGAATAGCCGAGGTCGAGCGGCGCTCTGCCGCTTCAAGACGCTCGCCCAGTTCCGAGACGAGGGTATTCAGGCGCTGGGCCTGATCGCGGGTGGCTTCGAAATCGTCGGAGCGGCGGCTGCTGCGACGGTCGTTCGACAGCGGGACATAGTCCTCCTCGCCGCCCTCGACCATGATGCGCGAGTTCAGCCATTCACCCAGCGTCATGCCTTCGCGACGCGCCAAGTCCTTGGCGATCTCACGGGCTTTGGGGTCGATCCCCTTCACGCTCCAAGGCGCCGCTGCGCGCACTCATTCGCCTCCCAAGCGATTGCGGCTAAGCTTCGATCCCACATCTTGTGTGTGATAAATCGCATAACCACAATATCTGGACTATTCTTCCGCCACTAGCGGCCAATTCAGCCACTACCGTTAAGTCCATGGTTAACAGAAGGTTGCTGATTTGACAGCCCCACAGACGAGGTCTTGCGCAAACTAATTCCATCCCCCAACTGGCATAACCATGAACTTGACCCTGACCCTCGTCCTGCTGGCCGCCAGCGCCCTGTTTGGAGTGTTCTGCGGATGGAGAGGGGCAAGGCCCACCGACATCCACAAAGGCCCGCGCATGATGCCGTGGCGCTTCCTGATGCTGCTGTGCGCAGCGCTGGGGATGCTGTTGCTGATTCACCTGATCGCGCTGATGGGCGGAGGCCCGGCCGCCCGCCCCTACATCTGAGCCCAAGCCAAAGAAAAAGGCCGGAGCTTCACGCTCCGGCCTTTCGTATTCTCTGTATCCAGCCTTCGAGGCTTAGCCGCCGAAGCACCAAGCCAGAACAGCCTTCTGGGCATGGATACGGTTTTCGGCCTCGTCGATGACCAGCGACTGCGGGCCATCGATAACCTCGTCGGTCACTTCCTCGCCACGGTGGGCCGGAAGGCAGTGCAGGAACACTGCGCCGTCGTTGGCCTGATCCATCAGGGCCTGATCGACGGTATAGGGCTCAAACGCCGCAAGGCGGGCCTCATAGTCCTGATCGCCCATCGAGACCCACGTATCGGTCACAACCACATCGGCACCCTGAACGGCGTCCTGCGGGTCCGAAGTCAGGTAGACATACTCGCCACCCTTCTCCAGATCGCGCAGGTCGGGGTGGTATTCCGCAGGGCAGGCCACGCGCAGTTTGAAGCCGAACTTCGAGGCCGCGTGCATGAAGCTGTGGCAGACATTGTTGCCGTCACCGACCCAAGCCACCGTCTTGCCCTCGATCGGGCCGAGGTGCTCTTCGATGGTCAGCAGGTCTGCCAGAATCTGGCACGGGTGCGAACGGTCGGTCAGGGCATTGACCACCGGAACGCTGGACACGCGGGCAAAGCGCTCGACGTCTTCATGGTTGTTGGCGCGGATCATGACCGCATCCACCATGCGCGACAGAACGCGGGCCGTGTCCTCGATCGGCTCACCGCGACCCAGCTGCATATCCGAAGCATTGGCGATGATCGCCTGACCGCCAAGTTGGCGAATGGCGGCGTCAAAGCTGAAACGGGTGCGGGTCGAGTTCTTCTCGAAGATCATCGCCAGAACGCGATCTTTACCCGGAGCATCGGCATCCACGCGGCCCTGCGGCCAGCCCTTGCGGGCCTGTTTACGGGCGTGCGCCTCATCGAGGATGGCGCGCAGGTCTGCCGCTTCGAGGCGGTAGATGTCGAGGAAATGACGGACCATCTTGGTCTCCATCTAAATCGGTCGAGAGGGCCGAATGAACGGCCCTCTGGCTATATCAACTGGAGGGCCGGTTAACCGACCATCTGGGTGCGAGCGTATTCGCAGGTGGTTTCAAGCTTGGCGACGGCCTCGCGGGCTTCATCAAGCGTGATGTTCAGCGGAGCGAGGATGCGGACCAGATTGTCACCACCACCAGCGACCAGCAGCTTGGCTTCATCACGCGCCCAGCCCATGAAGTCGCGGTTGTTCGGGATCAGCTTGAGGCCCAGCAGCAGACCCTTGCCACGCACCTCTGCGATCACGTCCGGATAGCGTTCCTGAAGGCCAGCGAACTGTTGCTTCAGATAGCCGGCAACCTCGTTGACGTTGTTCAGGATCTCGTCCGACGAGATGATCGTGAAGGCCGCCTTGCCGACAGCCATGGCCAGAGGGTTACCACCGAAGGTCGAGCCGTGCGCGCCAGCCGTCATGCCCGAGGCAGCCTCAGCCGTCGCAAGGCAGGCACCGATCGGGAAACCGCCGCCCAGAGCCTTGGCCACAGCCATGATGTCCGGCGTCATGCCCGCCCATTCGTGGGCCCAAAGCTTGCCGGTACGGCCCATGCCGCACTGCACTTCGTCGAAGATGATCAGCACGCCGTGTTTGTCGGCCATCTCGCGCATCCAGACGAGATCGGCTTCCGGCGTGGCGCGGCAACCGCCCTCGCCCTGAACCGGCTCAAGGATGATGGCGGCAGTCGTCGGGGATTCAAACGCCTTGGTCAGGGCGTCCTTGTCGCCCCACTTCAGCTGGAAGAAACCCTGCATCGGCGGACCGAAGCCCTCGGTGTAGTTCGGGTTGGCCGCAGCATTGATGCCGCCATAGGTGCGGCCATGGAACGAGCCGTCGAAGCCGTAGATGTCGATACGCTCAACATTGCCCTTGGCGTGGTGGTATTTGCGCGCAGTCTTGATGGCGCATTCCACGGCCTCGGTGCCGGAGTTGGCGAAGAACACCACATCGGCAAACGACTTTTCGCACAGCATGTCGGCCAGTTCGTCCTGACCCGGAATGCGATAGATGTTGGAGACGTGCCAAAGCTTGTCGGCCTGCGCCTTCAGAGCTTCCACCAGCTGCGGGTTGGCATGGCCAAGGGCATTGGTCGAAATACCCGAGACGCAATCCAGATATTCGGTCCCGTCCGTGGACCACAGTCGGACGCCCTGACCGCGCTCCACTTCCAGCGGCGCACGATTATAAACACCCATCAGATGACCGGACACGGCAGTCTCCTAAAAGAGAGACGGTCCCGCTGCATGACAACGGGACCGCGAAACAAAGATCAGTGACTTGTCGGGCCACATAGGCCTTTAGTCAACACCGCTACATGCGGTTGTTTACTGTGCAGGTTCAGCAGCGATGCGTTGCAGCAGATCGGCAACAAATCCGCTGAAGGTGGCGACGTCAGCGGCCACCAGCTTGTCCATGCGGTCCTCGTGGGTGTGGATGTTCTGGAACACCGGCGGCACGAAGCCTTCACGCAGGGAATCTCCGCCACCGTTAAAGGCCAGCCACATCTGGCGCGCACCCTTAGCGTCCTGAACGCCCAGCGACACGACCGGAATACCCGCAGCCGAGAAGACGCGGTCATCGCTCGGCGGATAGTTCTGGAAGAACTCGCAGTCACGGTCGGCATCGGCGCACTGCTGGCGAACCAGACGGTTCACAAAGCGCGACTGCTCCCCGTTATTGCCGCCATACATGACCGTGGTGCCATAGGCGGCTACGTCGATGTTCACCACGGCCTTGATGCGCGATGCGTCGGCCTGTTCCAGCCATTTGCGCGCACCGATCAGGCCCAGCTCTTCCTGATCGCTCAGGACCATGATCAGGCGATAGCCGCTCAAACCGCCCTTGGCCTTCAACGCAGCCGCCGCTTCAACAGCCGCCAGAGTGCCGCCTGCATTATCGACCACGCCGTGCGAGAAGCTGCCGTCACGCAGGACAACGGCGTCATAGTGGGCGGTCAGGACCAGATCCTGTGCGCCTTCACCGAAGGTCACAACGATGTTGGTACCCGCCATCGGGCCGGTCTGGCGGTTGCCGCCTTCAAAGGCTTGCAGGGTGTAGGCCAGACCCAGAGTGTCCAGATGGGCTTTCAGCACTTCCAGACGCGCCGGATTGCTGTCCTTGACCAGTTCCTGAGCCGCCGCATGGATACGGGCGGCGGCTGGATCAGCCGAAGTCTCGGCCATGGCCGGACCCGCCACCAGGGCAAGCGCCATCAGCGACGGTGCGAAAAGCGATTTAAGACGCATGGAAAACCCCTCAGTTGTTACGCCCTGCCTAAACGAACAGGGGCCGCATCACCAGCGCGATGCGACCCCATGAAAAAAGCTTAATATGCTCAGAGCCTTGGCTTAGCTCTTCAGTCGCCAGCCGGATTTGAACACCAGCCAGCAGACCACGCCCAGCACGACCGTCAGAACACCGCTCATGACGATACCGACCAGCAGATTGCTCTCGGCCTGACCCACGAAGCCAGCGCGGAAACCGTCGATCAGATAGAAGAACGGATTGAAGCGGCTGATAGCATCAAACGGGGCAGGCAGGATCTCGACCAAATAGAAGGTGCCCGACAGGAAGGTCATCGGCATGACGACGAAGTTCTGCACCGCCGAAAGGTGGTCGAACTTTTCCGACCACAGACCGGCCAGCACGCCCATCATCCCCATCAGCAGCGACGAGATCAGGCCGAACCACACGATCAGCGCTACGTTCGAGATCGCCAGCTTGGTGAAGGGCATCACGCACAGGGCGGTCACCAGACCCACCACAACACCACGGGTCGCGGCACCAAGGCTGAAACCGACCGTCAGTTCCAGCGGACTGAGCGGCGGGGTCAGGAAATCGGTGGCTGTGCCCATGATCTTGGCCTGGATCAGGCTGGACGAGGCATTGGCGAAGGCGTTCTGAAGGATCGCCATCATGATCAGGCCCGGTGCCACAAACTCGGCAAACGGAATGCCGTGAAGCGGCGGGCGCGCCCCCTGAAGCGCGACGACGAAAACCAGCATGTAGAGCAGCGTCGTCACGACCGGCGCGGCGACCGTCTGGGCGCCAACCTTCCAGAACCGTCGCACCTCGCGAAGGTAGAGGGTTCGCATACCCACCCAGTTCATACCCGCGTGTCGACGCGGTTGTGGCACGGTGGAGGGAGCGGTTTCAGATGGGTTCTGGAGCGTCATAATGGGGCAAATGCGCCTCAAATGGCGGTTTCGCAAGGCGCCCGCCGTTATTTTAGACAGCATAAAACTGAGTCAAAACGGGACATTAACCATACTAAATCTGGTTTCTGTGGACAGGCTAATTCCTACATATTGCGTGTTTTAACCAGTGAATTACGATTGGCGCCACTCAAGGGCTTCTAAATTAGGCGCCCGACACAAGATATTGAATCCGATTGCCCGTGGAGGGTCACATGAACGCAGGCTGGACCGAAGATCGCGTAGGCGCTCTGAAGAAACTGTGGCTTGAAGGTCAATCGGCCTCCCAGATCGCCAAGGCGCTGGGTGGCGGGGTGACCCGTAACGCCGTCATCGGCAAGGTGCACCGCCTCGGCCTTTCGGGCCGTGCGGCTCCGTCGCAACCGGCGCGCACCTCTTTCCGTACCACCCGCCCGAGCAGCAAGGCGGCTTCGGCTGCTGCCGCCGCTCCGGCACAGGCTGCTGCTCCGGTAGCGGCTGCACAACCGACCCAGGCTCCTTCGGCTCCGCGCCGTATCGAGGCTGTGGCTCCGCGTCCCGTCGTCGCCGCTCCGGCACCGGTCGCTCCGAGCGTTGCACAGACGCCGGAACTGCCGGGCACCGCAACGGTCCTGACGCTCGGCGCACACATGTGCAAATGGCCGATCGGCGACCCGTCGTCGCGCGATTTCTCCTTCTGCGGCCGTCGCGCCTCGGAAGGCGTCTATTGCGGCGAACACTCGCGCGTCGCTTATCAGCCGCAAGTCAAAAAGGGCACCAAGGACGGCGCGTCCGAACTGGCCCGTAGCCTTCGTCGCTACATCTAAGTTCCGGTAAAACGGAAGTCTCGAGAGAAAGGGCGCAGCGGGCAACCGTTGCGCCTTTTTCGTATGTCCGGATTGAAGGCCGCTAGTTCAGGATGCGGCGGCTGTCGGGCACATCGAGGCTGAAGTGCGGGATGGCGACCTCGAACATCCGGCCATCCTGATCCTGCACGAAATAGGCACCGACCATCGAACCCGACGGCGTGGTCAGCGGGCAACCCGAAGCATAGTGGAAGCTGTCACCCGGCTCGATCACAGGCTGCTCGCCCACAACACCCGAACCGCGCACTTCTTCTACACGGCCCAGCGCATCGGTAATCGTCCAGCGGCGCGCCACCACCTGCAAAGGTGCAGGCGTCAGGTTCACGATCTCGATCTGATAGGCCCAGACCCAATGATTGGCTTCAGGGTCGGATTGGGCGGCCAGATAGGACGGATTGACGCGAACAATCACACCTTCCGTCTCGGCGCTATAGGCAGAAGCACTGGGCATACGCTATATGCGTTCGGCCGAGCCCGTCGCACAAGCCAACAAAGGCGAGACAGGCTGAAAAATCCGTGTGAGAACAGGACGGCATGACCCGTTTCCAACTTCCCGACCAAGCCGGCATTATCCCGTATCAGGGTATCGAAACCCTCATTGCCACGGGTGCCATCACTTCAGACACCCCCTATGATGCCGATCAGGTACAGCCAGCCAGTCTGGATCTGCGCCTTTCGGATCAGGCTTGGCGCGTGCGTGCCAGCTTCCTGCCGGGCAAGCGCAATGTCGAAGAGCGCATCCGTGATGTAGCGATGCACACCATCGACCTGTCCGGCGGCTATGTGCTGGAAAAGGGCTGCGTCTATATCGCCCGCCTGCAAGAGCGACTGTCCCTGCCCAAGGGCCTGAACGCCCGCGCCAACCCGAAGTCATCGACGGGCCGTGTCGATGTGTTCGTGCGCCTGCTGACCGACAAGGGCCAGAGTTTCGACGATGTGGATGAAGGCTATGAAGGCCCGCTCTACCTCGAGATCGCGCCGCAGACCTTCTCGATCCTCGTGCGTCCGGGCACCCGCCTGAACCAGCTACGCCTCAAGGTGGGCGAGCCCCCGCGTCTGGAAACCCGCAGCGTCGGCGTGGACCTGCAACCGAGCGAAAACGGCATCGTCGGCTTCCGTGGCCGCCGCCATGCCGGTGTGGTTGATCTGGAAAACGTCGACGGCCATGACCCGCGTGACTTCTGGGAGCCGCTGACGCTTCGCGATGGCGACCTGCTGCTCGATCCGGGCGAGTTCTATATTCTGGCCTCCAGCGACGATGTGGAAATCCCAGTCGATCAGGCCGCCGAAATGACCCCTATCGACCCGTCCGTCGGCGAGTTTCGCGTCCACTATGCAGGCTTCTTCGATCCGGGCTTCGGCACCGACGAGGCCCATGGCGCAGGCTCCAAGGGCGTGCTGGAGGTTCGCACCCACGACACCCCGTTCCTGCTGGAGCATGAGCAGACCGTGGCGCGTCTCGTCTATGAACCCCTGACCGAGCGCCCCACCCGCCTCTATGGCGAAGGCGGCAGTCACTATCAGAGCCAAGGCCTGAAGCTGTCGAAACACTTCAAGGAATGGAAATAGGCGGGCGGCGAGCGCCTGATCCTAAAACGCCCTCAAGCAGCGAGCCTCCGCGAGGCGAGCGTTAGGGCAAAAAAGGCCCGCTGAAACAGCGGGCCTTTTTCTTATCAGGAAAGCTTGTCGGCTTTGCGCAAACTCGGGAATACCTTGGCCCAGATGCCAGTTGCGGCCAGCGCGCCAAAACCACCGAAGACGGCGGCACCAATCGGTCCGAGCAGTCTGACCATCACGCCCGAATAGGCTTCGCCCAGTTCGATCGAGGCACCGATGAAC